>DATNBX010000114.1:0-22874 GCA_035571795.1 Ramlibacter sp. | reverse complement strand
TCGCGCGTGTAGCAATAGCCCATGCGGTCTTCGTTCTTTTCGCGCCCGCCCTTGCGGCTGATCTGGAATACGGAAAACTTCATTTCCTTGCTCCGAAGCCGGTGGCCCGCTTCACGTTCTTCTTGGTGTCGGACACCATGTTGTCGAACTGCAGCCGCATTTTCTCGCCGACCGACAGTTTGGTGTAGCGGCGCTCGCCTTCACGGCTGAGCTCCTTTTGCAGCGCGAACACCGATTGGGGCCGCGACAGCGGATCAAGCGACATGCACCACTCCACGACCTCGATCAGGTTGTCGGAGTAGACGCCGCGCAGGCGCGACAGGGCCAGCGCCAGCCGGTCCTTTTCGAGCCGTTGCGGCGCGTCGTTGGGCGGATAGCCCTGCATGCAGGCATAGATGCAGGCGCCAATCGCGTAGATGTCGGTCCAGGGACCCATCGAGGAGTCGCGCCGGTACATCTCGGGCGCGGCAAAGCCGGGCGTGTACATCGGGCGGATGAAGTTGCCTTCCTTGGACAGCACTTCGCGGGCCGCGCCGAAGTCGATCATCACCGCCTTGTTGTCGTCGGTGATGAAGACGTTGGCCGGCTTGATGTCCAGGTGCAGCATCTTGTGCTGGTGCACGATGCGCAGCCCGCGCAGGATCTCGTCGAACAGCGAGCGGATGGTGGATTCGCGGAACACCTTCTGCTTTTTCAGTTCGCGGGCGGTGATGATGAAGTCCTGCAGGGTCGCGCCCTCCAGGTAGTTCATCACCATGTAAACGGTCTCGTTTTCGCGAAAAAAATTCAGCACGCTTACCACGGAGGCGTGCGAAATCTGCGCGAGCGATCGGCCTTCCTCGAAGAAGCTTTTCAGGCCGAGCCGGTAAAGCGAGAGTTTTTCGGGCTGGACCTGCGGCAGCAGTTCACCCGGCGAACGCGATGCCAGCGATGCCGGCAGGTATTCCTTGACGGCCACTTGCTGGCCTTCGTTGTCGACCGCCAGGTACACCACGCCAAACCCGCCCGCCGACAGCTTGCGCACCACACGATAGCCGCCAATGACGGTATCGGGAGGCAAGGGGGCTGGTTTGACCTTTGACATAATTTAGCAACGAACGGTCAGCCGAAAGTCCCGGGCCGGTTCGGCAACCCGGTTATTCTCGCAACCCCGCACCAAACCGAACGATTGAAACACCTCATGGCAGTTTACAGTATGACCGGCTACGCAAGCGCCCAGCAAAGTGCTGCGCAAGCCGCGGCTGCGCAGGAGGCGAAAGGCGCGTCCGCAAGCCGCCTGGGGCTGGAAATCCGGTCGGTCAACAGCCGGTTCCTGGACCTCGCGTTCCGCCTGTCCGAGGAATTGCGCCAGCACGAACCAGCACTGCGCGAAATGATCGCGGCCAGGCTCAAACGCGGCAAAGTGGAAGTGCGCGCCGCCCTCGAAACCGCCGCCGGCGACAACCTGCGCGAACCCACGCCGCGCCTGCTGCAGCGCCTGAACGCCTTGCAAGACAACGTGCGCGCATGGCTGCCCGACTCCAGCGCGCTGAGCGTCGCCGAAGTGCTGCGCCTGGCCGCGGCGGAAGGCAATCCGGAAGTCGACTGGGCGCCGGCCCTGGGGCAGCTCGCCGCGAGGACCCTGGACGAATTGATGGCGGCGCGCGAGCGCGAGGGCGCCCGGCTGGCGGCGATGCTGCTGGGCCACCTGAGGCAGTTGCGGGAGCTGGCGCAGCAAGCTGCGCCGCTGGTGCCGCAGCTGGTCGAGCAGCAGCGCAGCCGTTTCCTCGAACGCTGGAAAGAGGCGATGGCCCTGGCCGAGGGCGCCGCCCTGCCCGAAGCCGCGCAGGACCGCGCCTTGAGCGAAGCGACGGCGTTCGCGATCCGCATCGACGTGGCCGAGGAGCTGATGCGGCTGGGTTCGCATGTCGACGAGATCGAGCGGCTGGTCAAGAAGGGCGGCGAGATCGGCAAGCGGCTGGACTTCCTGATCCAGGAACTGCACCGCGAAGCCAACACCCTGGGCTCGAAGTCGGCGGCGCTGGAGCTCACGCACATTTCGGTGGACATGAAGGTCCTGATCGAGCAGATGCGCGAGCAGGTGCAGAACATCGAGTAGCGGCCCGGTAGGCCGGCTGCGGTCATCCCTACCGCTTGATGCGTTAGATTGACTATAAGATCGGCCCAACCATCCTTTCTATGGACTACCCCGGCAACCTGTTCGTCGTCGCCGCCCCCAGCGGGGCCGGCAAGTCCAGCCTGGTGAAGGCGCTGATGGAGCTGGACGCGCGCGTGCAGCTTTCCGTGTCGCACACCACGCGGGCCGCGCGCGGGCAGGAAAAGCACGGCCGCGAGTACTACTTCGTCTCGCCCCAGGAGTTCGACACGATGGTGCTGGCGGATGCCTTCGTCGAATGGGCCGTGGTCCACGGCCAACGCTACGGCACCTCGCGCAGGATGATCGAGGAGCGCATCGCCCAGGGCTCCGATGTGATCCTGGAAATCGATTTCCAGGGGGCCTTGCAGATCAAGCGCATCTTCACCAATGCCGTCCTGATCTTCATCCTGCCGCCAAGCTGGGAGGAACTGCGGTTGCGGCTGGAGCGGCGCGGCGAGGACCCGCCGGCGGTGATCGACCTGCGCATGAAGAACGCCGCCGAAGAAATTGCGCAAGTCAGGGAATTCGATTTCGTTATAATCAACGAGTTATTTGAACGCGCGCTTTTCGACCTGAAGGCGATCGTTCACGCGCAGCGACTCAAGTTCTCGGCCCAGCGCCGCGCGCGCGCCGACACTTTCAAAGCCCTCAACATCACCTGACTTCGCAGGGAGTCATACGCTGGAGAACCATTCATGGCCCGCATTACCGTCGAAGACTGCCTGGAGCAAATTCCCAACCGGTTCCAGCTCGTTCTGGCCGCAACCTACCGCGCCCGCATGCTGAGCCAGGGCCACGCACCCAAGATCGAAAGCAAGAACAAGCCTGGTGTCACGGCCCTGCGCGAAATCGCCCAAGGCAAGATCGGCCTGGAAATGCTGAAAAAGGTCCCCGGCTGAGCCGTTTCCCTCTTTCCCCTCAATCAAGCACCGCTGGCCGGTGCTTTTTTGTTGCTGGGCGCACTTAATGCATGCCCGCGCTACATTAAGGGGATGAGCGCTGTCCTGCAACCGTCATCCGGGAAAGGCAAGCGTCCGGCGGCGCCGGCCCAACCCAGCCCTGCGGCAGCGAACGCCGCGGCGGCCAGCTTTGCCGCGCTCACGGCCAAGCTCGACTATCTGGAACCGGCCGAAGCCGAGCAGGTCCGCAAAGCTTACCGCTTCGCCGACCAGGCTCATCTGGGCCAGATCCGCGCCAGCGGCCTGCCCTACATCACCCATCCGATTGCCGTGGCGGCCCAGTGCGCCGAATGGAAGCTCGACGCCCAGGCCCTGATGGCGGCGCTGTTGCACGACGCGATCGAGGATTGCGGCGTCACCAAGCCCCAGCTCATCGAGCGCTTCGGCGCGCCGGTGGCCGAGCTGGTGGACGGCCTCACCAAGCTCGACCGGCTGCAGTTCGACACCCGCGAAGAAAGCCAGGCGGAGTCGTTTCGCAAGATGCTGCTGGCGATGGCACGCGACGTGCGCGTGATCCTGATCAAGCTGGCCGACCGCACCCACAACATGCGCACGCTGGACGACGTGCCGCGCGAGAAGTGGCAGCGCATCTCGTCCGAGACACTGGAAATCTATGCGCCGATCGCCCATCGGCTGGGACTGAACCAGACTTACCGCGAGTTGCAGGAGCTGGCGTTCGGCCACCTGCGCCCGTGGCGCCACGCGATCCTGAGCAAGGCGGTGACCAAGGCGCGCAATCGCCGCCGCGACCTGATCCAGAAAGTGCAGCGCGAGGTGGAAGCCGCCTTCGAGACGGCCGGCATGAACGTGCGCATCGCCGGCCGGGAGAAGACGCTCTACTCGGTCTACCGCAAGATGCACGAAAAGCACCTGAGCTTCGCCCAGGTGACCGACATCTACGGCTTTCGCGTGATCGTGCCCACGGTCACGGACTGCTATACCGCGCTGGGCCTGCTGCACCAGATGTACAAGCCGGTGCCGGGCAAGTTCAAGGACCACATCGCCATTCCGAAAGTCAACGGCTACCAGTCGCTGCACACGACGCTGGTCGGGCCCTCCGGCGTGAACGTCGAATTCCAGATGCGCACCGAGGCCATGCACGTGGTGGCCGAATCGGGCGTGGCGGCCCATTGGCTCTACAAGGCCAGCGGCCCCGAAGCCGAGGGCGACAACCTGGGCACCAAGTGGCTGCAGTCGCTGCTGGACATCCAGTACGAAACGCGCGATGCGGCGGAGTTCTGGGACCACGTCAAGATCGACCTGTTCCCTGACGCCGTTTACGTCTTCACGCCCAAGAGCCAGATCATGGCATTGCCGCGCGGCGCGACGGTGGTCGACTTCGCGTACGCCATCCACAGCGACATCGGCGACCGCACGGTCGCGGCCAAGATCAACGGGCTGCAGGTACCGCTGCGCACCGAGTTGAAGAACGGCGACGTGGTCGAGGTGGTGACGGCGCCGGTGTCGACGCCGAATCCGGCCTGGCTCGGGTTCGTGCGCACCGGGCGGGCCCGCTCCAAGATCAGGCATCACCTGAAGTCGCTGGCCCAGGCCGAATCGCAGGAGCTCGGAGTCAAGCTGCTGACGCAGGCGCTGCGGGCCGAGGGCCTGGAAAAACTTCCGGCCGACGACGAGGAACACCGCGCGATCTGGGAAAAGCTGCTGCGCTTCACCGGCAACCGCAGCCGCGCCGAACTGCTCACGGACATCGGCCTGGGCAAGCGCATCGCCAGCATCGTGGCCAAGCGGCTGGTGACGATGCTGGCCGAACGCGGCGAAAAACCGAACGCGCTGCTGATCACGCGCGAGCGCTATACCGCGCACGAGAACGTGTCGCAAGGCGAGATCACGCTGGACGGCAGCGAGAACGCGTCGGTGCAGTTCGCCACCTGCTGCCGGCCGGTGCCGGGAGACGCCATCGTGGGCTACCTGGGACGCGGCGAAGGCCTGGTGGTGCACGCCGACGATTGCGCCGTCGCCAAGCGCCTGCAGCACAAGGACAGCGAGCGATTCATCAGCGTCGAGTGGGCCGAAGAGCCGGTGCGGCCGTTCGAGACGACGCTGCTGGTGACGGTGGAGAACGGCAAGGGCGTGCTGGCGCGGGTGGCAGCCGCGCTGGCCGGCGCCGAAGCCGACATCACGCACGTGGACATGGGAGACGAAAAGGCGCAGGACGCCACCGACCTGCGCTTCATCGTCGCGGTGCGCGACCTCACCCACCTGGAGTCCGCGATGCGCGCCCTGCGGCACACCGCGTCCGTGATCCGGGTGCAGCGTGTGCGCCCCGGGAGTTTTTCGTCCTAGGCGCGACTTCTTAGCCCGGTGCCGGGTAGCTCACCTCGAGCACCTCGATTTCCTGCACGCCCAGCGGCGTGACCAGCTTGACGGAGTCGCCAACCCGCGCCTTGAGCAAGGCCCGCGCTATCGGCGAGATCCAGCTCACCTGCCCATGCGCGCTGTCGGCCTCGTCGATGCCCAGGATGGTGATGGTGCGTTCCTGGCCCGCCTCGTCGGCATAGGTCACGGTGGCGCCGAAGAAGACCTGCTCGCCGCCATGATGCACCGACGGGTCCGTGACTTCGGCCAATTCGAGCCGCCGCGTGAGGAACCGGATGCGCCGGTCGATCTCGCGCAGGCGCTTCTTGCCATAGATGTAGTCGCCGTTTTCGGACCGGTCGCCATTGAGCGCGGCCCAGTGCACGGCCTCGACCACCTTGGGCCGTTCATCGTCCATGAGCTGCAGCAATTCGGCGCGCAGGCGCGCATAGCCCTGTGGCGTCATGTAGTTCTTGCCGCCGCTCGGAAGCTCGGGCAACGAGACTTCATCCTCGTCGTGGTCGTCTTCGGTATCCCTGGTGAACGCCTTGCTCATGCCACCAGCATAGCGAGGGCGCGGTTTCGCCGCTCTCGCGCTGTCCTACATGGGCATGCAAGATTTCCTACAGGTCCCAAGCCGCGCATGAGCGAACATCGGTCTAACTCAGGAGAAGCCATGCTCATCGACGCTCGCGTTCGAGACTGCCCCCGCCACGGCACCCGACACAAGGGGCACACAGCGTGAGACACTACACCGGTAAGAGAGAAGATGAGCCAGACATTTACGGGCACCACGCGCGCTGGAGCCCGGGCGAAGGGACCCGTATGCCGATATCCCAGGAGGCAGCCAGAGCCGCCACAGGCGGCGGCCGCAGGCCTCGCGCCGGTGCCGAGGCAGCACGCTACGGCGTGTTGCGCCGCTTGGCCCCGGCGCTCAAGCACGACATGGTCGTGAATCTGCAGGCGATCTCGATGATGGCCGAGGTACTCAACGCCCGGCTCGAGCGCGGGTCGCCGGCCCCGGCGGAGTTCCAGTCCAACATCTCCAAGCTCAACCGGCTCGCGCGCGACGCCGTGACGAACTGCCTGAAGGTGGCCGCCTGGATCGAACCGGGCGAAGACGAAGGAGTCCCGGTGGCCCAGGGCATCGAGGAATGCCTCGCGTTGCTGAACACCAATTTCAATTTCCGCGGGTTCGTCATCGTCAAGGAACTGCCCGAGAGCGATTTCCAGGTGTGGCGCGTGACGTTGCGCAACCTGGCGGTCGCCTCCCTGATGGCCCTGACCGACGCGGCCGCGGGCCCGTCCGAGGTGCGCGTCAAGGCCGAAATACAAGGCGGCTTCGCGGAAGTTTCGGTGCGCGTCACCCCTCGCAAGGACGAGGTGGATGTGTTGCCGATGGGGCCGAGCTACCGCCAGGTCGAGTGGGCCGACGTCCAGGCGCTGGCCACGGCCGAGGGGGTGGAGCTGGTCCGCGGACACGACCAGATCGTCATGCGCCTGCCCCGCGCGATCCCGACGGCGCCGCTGCGCATCGCGCCGAGCTGAAGGAGCCTGCGCGGCAGAGAAACGGGCCTGCGTTGGCTCCCTAGGCCTCGATCTCGTCCATGAAGGCTTCGAGCTCCTCGATCGGCAGCGGCCGGCAAAACAGGAAACCCTGGTACGCGTAGCAGCCCTGTTGCGCCAGGTAGGCCCGCTGCGCCTCGGTTTCCACGCCTTCCGCGATCACCCCAAGCCCCAGGCTCTGCGCCAGTCCGACGATGGTCCGGGCGATCGCCGCGTCGTTCGCATCGGTGAGGATGTCCTTGACGAATTCGCGGTCGATCTTCAGCTGGTCCAACGGCAGCCGCTTGAGGTAGGAAAGCGATGAATAGCCGATGCCAAAGTCGTCCAGCGACAGCGTGACGCCCATCTCTTTCAGGCTGCCCATTTTCGCCACGGTCACTTCGATCCCGTCGGCCAGCAGGCTCTCGGTGAGTTCCAGCTTGAGCTTGTGAGGCGCGATGCCCGAGTGGGCGATGGCGGTCATCACCTCGTCGACGAAATCGGGATGGCGGAACTGCCGCACGCTCACATTCACCGCGATGCTCAAGTGGCTGCGGTCCGGCCTTTTCGCCCATTGCGCCAGTTGCACGCACGCCTGCTCGAGCACCCAATGCCCGATCGGAAGGATCAGCGAGGTTTCTTCCGCGGTCGAGATGAAATGCGCTGGAGGCACCAGCTCACGCTGCGGATGCCGCCAGCGCAGCAGCGCCTCCACCCCGGTCATGCGCCCGTCCGCGCCGACCTGCGGCTGGTAGTCGATCAGGAACTGGCTCTCGCGCCAGGCTTCGCGCAGGTCGGTGGCCAGCGCTGCATTCGCGGTCACCACGGCCTGCATTTCCGGGTCGAAGAAGCAGACCGTGTTGCGACCCAGGCTCTTGGCCTGGTACATGGCCAGGTCCGCTTGCTTCAGCAGCTCGCTCACGGTCCAGGGCGCACGCCCGAACAACGTCACACCGATGCTGCAGGTGCTGTGGTGCAGGTGGCCGGACAGCAGATACGGCTCGCCGAGCCGGGCCAGGATGCGCTCGCTGACGATGCGCGCGCCCGCGTGCGGCTCCAGCGGCTTGTGCCCGCTGTTCTCCAGGAGGATCACGAATTCGTCGCCGCCCAGGCGCGCCACGGTGTCGCCGCGGGCCACGCAGGAGCGCAGGCGCTCGGCGACCTGCTGCAGCAGCAGGTCGCCCTTCTGGTGCCCGAGCGTGTCGTTGAGCACCTTGAAGTTGTCCAGGTCGATGAACATCAGCGCGCCTTCGTGCGGCCGGTCGCGGTCCGATAGCGCGCGCTGCAGCCGCTCCAGCAGCAGTTGCCGGTTGGGCAGCCGGGTCAGCGGGTCGTAGAAAGCCAGGTACTGGATCTTTTCTTCGGCGGTCTTGCGCTCGGTGATGTCGCGGCCGACCGCGACCCAATGCGTGAGCTTGCGCTCGCGGTCCCAAACCGGTGACACCTCCAGGTCGACCCAGAAGGCTTCGCCGTTCTTCTTGTAGTTGATCAGGTCCACCCGCGCCGGCTGCCATTGCTCCATCGCGGCGCGGATGCGGTCCAGTTGGTCGCGCTGCGTCCCCGGGCCCTGCAGCAGCCGCGGTGTGCGCCCCAGCACCTCTTCCGGCGAATAGCCGGTGCGGCGCTCGAACGCCTCGTTGACGAACACGATGCGAGGGCCGGGCGCATTGAAAGGCCCCGCCTCGGTGATGATGACGATATCGTTCAGCCGCGCGATGCTGCTTTCCAGCAGCCTGAGCTGCTCTTGCGACTTGTGGCGCGTCGTCACGTCGCGCAGGTGCACCGCCAGGCCCGCGCCGAAGGGATAGCCCCTGACTTCGATGCGGTGCGACAGGTTCGCGTCGAGTTCCTCGATCTCCAGCACCTGTTCGCGCTCGAACGCTCGCCTGACCTGCTCCTCCATCCGCATCCGGACGGTCTTCTGGAACGAGTTCCAGAGCCGCCGGCCCAGCAGTTCCGTCGCCGGCCGGCCCAGGAGGGCCTCGGCCTTCTCGTTCACATAGGTGAAGCGGCCCTCGCGATCGACGGTTGCAAAGGCCTCGCCGCCGCCCATTGCGCCGTCCATGCTGGCCGTGTGCCGCAGCAAAGTGCCCGCCCGGTGGCCTCGCGGCGCGATCTCCTGCACGGCACCTTCGACCCGCACGATCCTGCCGCTGTCGTCACGCACCGCGTGGGCGATCGTGCGCACCCACGGCCGCCGGCCTTCGAGCGTGACGATCTGCATTTCCTCGTCGAACGGGTCGCCCGCGCTCGCGCAAGCCTTCACCAGCGAGCGCACCTGTTCGCGCCACTCGGGCGCATACAGCGCGAATGCATCCTCGTGCGCCGGAGTGAAACCGGGCGGCGCGTCGTGGATGGCGGCCAGCTGGTCGGACCAATGCAGCCGCGGCGGCGCGAGGTCGAGCGTCCATACCCCGATGAACGCCGTGCGCTGCAGCAGATCCAGCAGGCTCTGAAGCTGTTGCAGCCGATCCGATTCCATGGGAGCGGGCGCGGTTGGGCGGGAGTCGACGTACATGGCGCACATATTAGGCGCGACGCGGCTGCTCTGCCGAAGGCCGTAGGCATCGTCCTACACGAGGACGCGGACTCATCCGGTCTGTCCCGTGCAATGTCATCCATACATTGGAGGAGCTCTTAATTCCTCCTTTGCGAAATGAGTTCCCGTGCATCTGCAAGCTTATGTTGTTGAGGACAACCCCACCATTCGCGAAAACCTGGTCGGCACACTCGAAGAGTTGACCTGCGTGAGGGTGGCGGGAACGAGCGCGACGGAGAACGAGGCGCTGGCGTGGCTCGACCAGAACACGGAGCGGTGGGACCTCCTGATCGTGGACCTGTTCCTCAAGCAAGGCAGCGGCATGCATCTGGCCCAGCGCATCGCGCGCCGCCGCCCGGGCCAGAAAGTCGTCGTGTTCAGCAACTACATCAACGCCAACGTGCGCAAACGCTGCGCGCAGCTGGGCGTGGACGCGGTGTTCGACAAGTCGACCGAGATCGATTCGCTGGTGGACTATTGCTCGCACCAGTGCTTCCGGGTCGCCCAGGGGCAGGCTGCGGACGCTTGACACGGCGCGGGCTTCAGGCAGTCCGGCCGTTCTTGCGCTTGTGGACGCGGTACGCGTACGCCAGCAGCACGCCGGCGAACGCCAGCACCAGCAGCGGCAACAGCCACCACCAGCGCCGGTCCGTCAGCGACGGCCGGGCCTCGCGCGCCATGCCCTGACCCGACGGGTCGAGGGTATTCAACTCCGCGCGCAGCCCGTTCATTCCGATCACCGCGACGTTGCCCCCCGATAACTGCAGCGGCCTGTCGATGGGCGGCGCCTCGCGGCCCAGCGTGCGATAGATCGCGCCCGCGTCCCGGCCAATGCGGGTGACCTCCAGCAGGCCGGCGCGGTTCAGCCCGCTCACATCCAGCAAGGGCCGCGCGGACTCGCCGGCGAGGAACAGGCGGTCGCCCTGCAACTTGACCTCGCTGGGGTCGGCCTCCTTGAGCGCCACGTCGATCGCCAGGAACGGCCCCTTGATCTTCGGCGGACCGGCATCGGAAACCGGGATGAAGCGGGCGCGCGCCGGCGCAACGCCGGTGCTGGACGCCAGGCTGATCACGCGCGGCAAGGTATTTTGCGAGTCGTACAGATAGGCGAGGGGCACCAGCAGGTTGACGCCGTTGCCGAACCTCGAGATCAGGCCGCTGAAATCGCCCAGCGGTTCGATGTCTTCCAGCACGATGTGGCTGCTGGCCAACACCGACACCGGAAAAGGCTCGGGCGTTTCGCGGCAGCGGTCGCTCGCCTGCTGGCGCACGAAGGACACCCGGATGTCGTTGTGCGCGCTGAGCACATGGCGCGGAATCGGCGCGGCAATGCGTTCGCGCCGGCCGGTGGCTTCCATCTCCCTGGCCGCAAGCAGCACCTCGTTCACGAATACCGAAACCACCGGCGGGGTGCGGGCGGCGCCGGGCGCGGCGGCCACGTCCATCACCAGCGTCCCCGGGCCGCGGCCGTCCAGCGACACCGCGCCGATGTCGAAAGCGGCATTCCAGTCGGCGCGCGCCAGGACATCCAGCGTGGCGGGCTTGGCGCCGAGATACTTCAGGGACACCGCGGCGAGGTCGGCTTTCGGCTCGTCGGCGGCATGGATGGTAAGCGCGGGGCCCATCGCCAGCTGCTGCCAGGATTGCATGAACAAGCCGGCCGCATGTCCGCCCGCGTCGGGCGCGACCACGATGGCGGGCCGGCCGAACACGTTGGCGACCCTGACCTGGCCGGCCGCCAGTTGCCGGCCCCAGCCGTCCAGCGCCCGGGCGCGCCAGTCCGAGAACGCATCGAGCGCTTCAGCGGGAAGTTGCGCGCGAAGCTCGTCCAGGGCCTGCGACAGCACGCTGCCGGTGGCCCGGTCGCCGATCACGATGTCGGCTGTCAAGGGCCCGCCCTGCCCCAGCGCCATCAGGGCGCCGATCTCGGCCAGGTCCTTGATGCGCCGTTTGCCGGTATCGGCCAACACGGCGAACGCCGGAATCCGGCGCAGCGCCGACGGGATCACCACCCCCTGCAAATCCACCAGGTCGCCCACAGAAGGCAGCGCCCTGATCCGCGGCCGCCGGCCGGCACGCTCCAAGGCCACGCCCAGCCGCCAGGCCGAATCGTAGGCGTCGGTGGACAGCTTGTTGCCGGCGACCAGGATCAGGGGCGACGCGGGCAGTGACGCCCAGGCGGCGGACAGGTCTTGCACGGCTGAGGCGTCGTAGCGATAGCTGAACCGCGTGGACGGCTCGATGCGCAGCAGGTTGCCGGGCGTGCGCGAATCGCTGCAGGTGTTCTCGCGGCCGATCACGGTGCGCCAGTCGATGTTGAAGCGCACCAGGCCGCTGGCTCGAGGCGCCCCGTCCACGGCCAGCGTGAGGCTGCCGTCGCCGCGCTCGGCCGAAACCGGACGCGCCGAAACCGGGAAGCCGTCCAGCGACAGGATCAGCGTGGTGCGGCCGCCGTCGGCGCGAACGAAGCTCGCATCCACCTGCAAGGTGGCGTTGGCGAGCGGCACTCCCGGCGGCACCGGCAGCATGATCTCGCGCTGCGTTTCGGGATAGCCCAGCACGAGCGGCCCTTTGAACCCCATGTCGGCGAACGTGACGACGCGGGGAATCCAGTTGTCCGCGCTCATGCGACGGAATACCTCGGACGGCGACACTGCAGAGGCTGCGGCCGCCGGCGGCAGCGCGAAAGCGGCCGGTTGGGCCCGACACGGCAGGGACAAGCAAACGCATGTTGCCAGGAACAACAGCATCGCTTCCGGCCGGGTCGACGTGCGGCGTGACGGCGCCAGGTTCATGAGACGCTCCCACTGTTCGTTCACGGTTGCCCCGGCCCGCCGCCCGACGCACTTGAGTTCTTGCGTGTCTTTCGGTTGCGGATTGTTCGCAGCTCTTACGTTGCTGCTGAGGCACCCGAACCGAGGATCCACCCCGCAACTGTGTTCGTGTGTATCAATCCTGCGCCCAATTTAGGATTTGTAACCCCGCTGGCTCGACGGGAAAGCTCGCCTCAGAGCGTAGGAGCGCGCTTACGCAGGGCAGAGACTGGCCGGCAATAAACAAATTCGCGACAAGAACGGTTGCGCGATTGCCACGCAAGGCCTCTTCCGGCACTGCCATCCTCACCGTTTGGTCTTAATGCACGCGGTAGGCCATCCGCTATGCTCAGCGGTCAAGGAGTCGACATGAAAAAAATAATTCTCGGTGCGATCCTGTCGGCTTGCGTTGTCGCCGCCGGCGCCACCACCAACACGATGGAACCCGAGCAATTGAGCAGCGAGATGGAGCAGGTCCGCAAGAAAGCGCAGGCCGGCGACTACCATGCCCAACGCATGCTGGCTTATGCGTACGCGACCGGCGACCGCCTCCAGGGCAAGCGCTTTCCCGTGGCAGGCTGTGCCTGGTACCTGAGCATTCCGTACCTGAACACCCAGTTTTTCAACGTATCCGATTCGGGCGGCATCCACTCCACCTGCAGCAACCTGCCGCCCGACCAGTTCTACGCGGCCATTCGCTATTCGGCGGCGATCGTCAATGCCGCCCGGACATCAGGGCGCTGAGGCGTTCCGGCGCGGGAAAACCGACTTGGCGGCGGCGCTTATTGTCTGCGCCGGCGCAAGTGGCGGATAACGGTACCGACCCCTTCTCCAGAGCGGTGCTGTAGGTCGTCATTTGACCGGGGACTGCCTTCAGCGGGACCGGTTTCAACATCGCTGAGCAACTCCTCGACGACATCCAGGTCTTTCGTCGCCTCCTGCACCATACCCTCGGCAGCGACGTTGTGCTGCAGCGCGACCTCCACCGTCGATCCTTGAGGCTTGTCGGTCGAATGCTTCAACAGAACCGCGTTGGAAGCCTTCAGCTCCGCCTTTGCCACACGCAGTTTCTTCTTCGCCTTCACCGCCTTCTTGCCGGCAGCGGCAGCGATTGCCTCGGGCGTGAGCGCGGGTGGCTGGGATTTCATCGAAAGTGTCGCGACAAGCCGCACCGCCTGCAACAGTTGCAGTTCGGCTGGGATTTCTGAAAATGTAATGCGGATGATGCTCGGCCAATGCGTTTTATTTGGTTGCGAAAACCAAACGTTCTCGACACTGCGGAGGCTGATGTGGCTGGGGCGATCCCGGACAGGGCCCGGGGTTGTCACCCATGTCTTAGGTACGTTCCGTCACCTATCTCTTAGGTACGGACATGATTCATATGGCGCGGCTGGCAGGATTCGAACCCACGACCCCTTGGTTCGTAGCCAAGTACTCTATCCAACTGAGCTACAGCCGCTGAGCTAATGATTATATCAGCGCACCTAATTGGCTAATGAGCGAGCGCGGCCCCGATTTCCGCGAAGCTGTTGGCCGCTTCGGGCAAATTCAGCGGCGTGCCGAGCTGGCGCGCGATCTGCGACAGGGAAAACAGGCCGCGAACCTCCGTTCCACCTTCGGCGCTCGGCTGGGTGACCAGTGCGTGGTGCCGGCGGGTGCGTTGGAGGCTTTCCACCACCTGGCCCACGCAAGCGCCGGCGACGGTCTGGAACTCGAATGCGTCGAGCCGGTTTGCTGGGGTCATCACGTCCATCGCCAGGACATCCGAATAACGCACGCCCCGTTCGCGCGCGAGCGTGACCGGTTTCTCGCCGAGGATGTCAGTTGCAGTGATCAGGCCGATCAGCAGCTCCTGCTCGTCCAGCACCAGCAGCATGCGGACGCCGCGCTGGATCATGTAGCGATTGGCCTCATGCACCGTCATGCCCGGCAGCGCCACCGCGGCCGACACCCGGGTCAGGTCCGTCATCACGAGCAGAGCCGGCGAATCCAGCGTGATCGCCGGCTGATCCTGCTGCGGGCGGCACAGGCGAACGCCGCCGCTGACTGCTGTGCGAAGTGCCAAGGGCGGGTAGGTGCTCATGTCCGTCTCCGGTGCCGAGTTTCCGTAGTTATAACGCCTCAACGCGAAGGGCGCAGGATGCCGCTGCGTGCCGAGCTGGCTCAGGCCCAGCGCATCGTCCACGCCTTTGCCGCGCAGGCCGAGGCGGGCACGCTTAGCATCGGCGGCGTGATGGTGGAGAAGCCCCCTCTCCATGCACTGCGGACGTTGGGCCACACCGGCTGAACCGCGGCACAGATACGAAAGACAGACCATGGACTTTTCAATCAGCGAAGACGAGCGGGCGATCCGCGAGGGCGTGGGCGCCGTGGTGCGCTCGTTCGACGACGAATACTGGCTCGCCCGCGACGAGGACGGCAACTTTCCGCGCGAGTTCCACAGCGCGATGGCCAAGGCCGGCTGGCTGGGCATCACCATGCCGCAGGAGTACGGCGGCGCGGGGCTGGGCGTGACCGAAGCGGCGATCATGATGCACGAGGTCAGCAGCCACGGCGGCGGCATGACGGCGGCCTCGACCGTGCACATCAACCTGTTCGGCCCGCACCCGATCGTCGTGTTCGGCACGCCGGAGCAGCGCCAGCGCTGGCTGCCGGCCCTGGTCGAAGGCACCGACCAATGCTGCTTCGGCTTCACCGAGCCGGATGCGGGCCTGAATACCACCGCGATCAAGACGTTCGCGCAGAAGGTGCCGGGCGGCTACCTGGTGCACGGGCAGAAGGTGTGGACCTCCACCGCGCTGGTCGCCAACAAGATCATGTTGCTGACGCGCACCACCAAGCTGGAGGATTGCGCGCGGCCCACCGACGGCATCACGATCTTCTACACCGACCTGGACCGCAGCAAGATCGAGGTGCGGCGCATCCCGAAGATGGGACGCAAGGCGGTCGACTCCAACGCGATCTTCATCGACGGCCTGTTCATTCCCGAGAGCGACCGCATCGGCGAGGAAGGCAAGGGCTTCTCCTACATCCTGCACAGCCTGAACCCGGAGCGCCTGCTGGTGGCGGCCGAGGCCATCGGGATCGGCCAGGATGCGCTGCGCCGCGCCACCCAGTACGCCCGCGACCGCGTCGTGTTCGGCCGGCCGATCGGCCAGAACCAGGGTATCCAGCATCCGCTGGCCGAACGCTGGATGGCGCTGGAAGCTGCCTGGACCATGGTGATGAAGGCCGGCTGGCTGTACGACAACGACAAGCCGTGCGGCGCCGAGGCCAACACCGCCAAGTTCCTGGGCGCGCGCGCCGGCTATGACGCGTGCCTGCAGGCGGTGCTGACCCATGGCGGCTTCGGCTACGCCAAGGAGTATCACGTCGAGCGGCTGCTGCGCGAGGTGACGATCAACCGCATCGCCCCGGTCACCGAGCAATTGATCCTGTGCTTCATCGCCGAGAAGGTGCTGGAGCTGCCGAAGTCGTATTAATACCATTCGGGGGGCTGCGTTGCACTATTTACTGTTGAGCAACATTCGCCCGAGATTGCACCGAGCCGTGTCGCGCCCCGTGTAGGGACGCCGCAAGGCCGCAATATTTTCCCATTTCGATTTACGCCGGCTTTCATCTGGATCAATCGCGACCGACTTTTGCCGTCGCTCGTTGTTTGTTGTCGCCGGGTTCGTGTTTTCTTTATGGGCCCGCGCCTGGCACCTCCCCGCGGCGCACGTTGGCGGTGGCGCATTCGATCCCGTCACGACCGCGGCGGCGCGGGCGTCTTGCGGGCGCCCGGCATTGCAAATGCACATAGCCTCCCTTCTAATCAAATTGCCCCGGCGACGGAGTTGTGCATGCCGGGTACCAAGATACTTGAGGAGTCTTTCGTGAACAGAGCACTTGCGGGTGCGTTGACCCTGTGCGCCGCATTGGCGGTTTCGTCCTGCGGTGGAGGCGGCAGTTCCGATGCGCCGGTGCCGGCGATCCGTTCGATGCCGCCGCTGGCGGCGGCCGCCGCTATCCCTGCCGGTGTCGACGCCACGGCACTGATGGACGCCGCCGAGCGCATCTATCCGTCTCTCTTCCCCGGTCACCAGGCCAACCAGTTCTACTCGCCGTTCGTCTACCGCCAATACGCCAACGGCAACGACCTGGGCGTGGCCGGCGACGTGATCTACATCAGGGGCAGCGTGGCGGGAGGCAGCATTCCGGTCAGCGTGGGGACGCTGCCGCAGTACACCTGCATGGTGCTGCCGCAAAACTGCACGACGACCGGAAGCCGCGTCAGCGGGACCGTGATCGGCAAGGGAACGGCGCTCTCCGGCGCCTTGGTCACGCTGCACGATATCGCCGGCGCCACGCGCAGCACGACGACCGGTGCCGCCGGGACCTATTCGCTGGACGTTTCGAACCTTGCCCCGCCGTTTGTCGTAACGGCCACGGGCAGTGACGCCGGTGTTGCGACCGGGCTGGTCTCCATGGGCCGGCTGGCCGGCGGACTGCAGGACGCACGCGTGAACCTCACGCCCTGGACGACCGCGCTGGCGGCAATGCTGTCACCCACCGGCAAGGCCGGCGATCTGGATGCAGCACGCGATCGCGCCGCGATCAACGGGACGCTGACGGCGGTCATCACTTACACCGACACCCTCCTCGCGCCGAGCCTGGTCGATGCCGGCTTCACGCCGGCCGGATTCGATCCGATATCGTCCACGCTCGACGCGAACGACGGCATGGCTACGCTGCTGAAAAACCTGACCGTCGGCACCACGGCCTCGAAGGCGATCTTCATGGCCAGCAGCAGCGCAGGCCCTTGTTCACCGGCACAACTCGACGGCTGTGTCCGCTATGCCAACCCGGCGACCCAGACTGTGACCAGTCCCAACGTCTGCGGTTCCGACATCGCCACCGGCGCGCCTATTGCCTGCGACGCGAGCTTGCCAACGAGCTCGGCGCCGCAGCCGATCGCCATCACTCCCAGCCAGGCCTACGCGTTCGGCTGCATCGGCTGCGTGTTCTGGGGCCCTGCCGACAACTACGCCAGCCTGCCGACCCAGACGCCGATCCGCATCGCCGCGCCGACCTCGTCGGCCTCGTCGACGTGGTATGCGCATTTCAGCGTGACCTTTTGCAGCCCCGGCGGCGATTGCTTCACCAGCGCGGACAGCACCCAAGTCACTGGCTTCGACGCACAGGCGACCTGCTTGCAGGGAGGGCAGGAGCTCGCAGCCATCCTGAACAGCTCGCCGATCGACGGTCTTTCCTACAGCTTCGTCTGCACGCAATCGCCGTAGGCCGCATAGAAGGACCGAAATACCAGGAAGATCGCGACCAGCACACCGCGCTGGTTTACGTGAGCGCGCTGGCCGATTTCTTCGGCCGCGCGTACGGCAACGGCGAACGTGATGGGCGAATCGTCGAAATGCTGCTCTTCGCCGGCGCCGTCTACTTCGTGATCTGCTTTTCCGTTTCGGGGCTGGTCAAGGTCGCCCAGCGCAAGACAGTCTGGCTAGGACCTGACCTTACATCGCCCCACCGCCGGCCGCGACGCCCGGGTCGGCGCGTTGCATGGTTTCAGGAGCGCCCATGGTGGAGGTGTTGTTCCTGCCGTCCCGGCTCGACGTGGTCTGATTGCCGGACATGCTGCTGCACGCGGCCAGGATGGCGATGATCGCTGCGATGAAAGCAAGTTTGGCCACGATGAATCCTTTCAAGGCTCCCGCGGCTACGGATCCGGCACGCCGCGGGTGGCTCCATTGATACTACGCGGGCACCAGCCCTTCCGTCGCGCAGAAACGAACGAACATCAAACACTATTACAACCGGACACGCACCCGGAGCCAATGGCACGCAATCTGCTCGTAATCTCCGGCAGAGGAGTCAATGGAGCCGCGAGGTGGTATGGAAAACCGGTGCCAGCGCGATTCCAGCAGCCAAAGCGACGAAAGAGCATTCGTGCCCCAATCCAGGAAAGTCCTAATCATCGAGGACGAAATAATCTTTGCGGAGAACCTGCAGGCTTATTTCGAACGCCGCGGCTGGACGGCGCGTGTCGCCGGTACCGGCAGGGCCGCTGTCGCCGCTGCCAGTGAATTCCGTCCCGGGATGATCCTGCTCGACTACCGCCTGCCGGACATGACCGGCTTCGAGGTCCTTCAGGCCATTCGCGAGGTGCATTGCTGCAGCTGCGTCCTGATGACGGCGCACCCTGACCACACGGTGGCGGAAGGCGCCCAGCGGCAGGGTATTGCGCGCATTTTGACCAAGCCCTTCGCGTTGGCCGGGCTGGAGTCGCAGCTGTGGGAGACGGCGGCTGGGTATTGCGCCAAGTGCTTCGAAAACGGCCGGCAACCCAGCCGGCCGGACTGCGGGGGTTTCATCCCCACAAAAAGCCCATCAGTTTTGGGGAATTTCCCCAGCCTTGTGTAGCTTTCCGGATGCTCAGTGCCTAGCCGCGCGCCTGGGCGTAGTCCTGGATGGCGTTCAGTTCGGCCATCACGCGGTGGTCGGTCATCGCCAATTCCCAGAACATCCGGTCCTGAGCGGCTTGCCGGCGGGCCGCTGCCCAGCCCCGGTACGTGTCTCTGACCGAGTTCGAAACCAGCGTCGCGACGCCGACGAGCAGGTCGAACAAGACGTGCTGGAAGCCCGGCGCTGCGACGTGCGCGCGCGCCGCCGGATAGTGTCGGCTCGGATGCGCTGTGTGGGCAAAGCTGGCCATGAATCTTTCCTTCAGTAATTCGGCCGGGACCGCTTGGTCCCGTGCAATGGCCATATCCTAGGGTTTGCACTGATATGCGTCTACTTTAGAGTGGTGATGACGTCCATTCATGTGCGTGATGATAGTCCGAGGACGGAACTCAAGGCCGCGGTAAACTGCATCGAAGGTAGATGTCGAGGAGGGCAACCATGCTAACTGTGCGCTCGCTCCAGGTTCTGCTGGCCGCTTGTCTGCTGCTGTCCGCGGGCGCCAATGCGCAATCGCCCGAGGCGAAGGATGGACCCGGTGAGCTTGCGGCGCTGCTGCAACTCCAGCCGGACGCCGCCAAAGGGATGAAAGTTTTCACTGCCTGTTGGGATTGCCACCGGAAGGACGCGTCCGGGCGCGCCAGCGGCGTGTACCCCCGGCTGGCGGGCCAGCATTCCTCGGTATTGATCAAGCAGCTCAGCGACATTCGCAGCGGCCGCCGCAACAACCCCAACATGCGGCCGCTGGCCTCCACGCTCAGCCGCAACGATGTCGTCGACGTCGCCGCCTACCTGCAGTCGCTGCCGGTCAGCGGCACGAACGGCAAGGGTCCCGGCAGCGCGCTGGCGCAGGGCAAGCAGCTCTACGACCGGGACTGCGTCTCCTGCCATGGCGGCAACGGGGAAGGCAACGGGGCAAAGTTCTACCCGATGGTTGCGGCGCAGCACTATCAGTACCTGCTGCGCGAGGTGGTTGCTATCCGCAACGGCGATCGCGGCAATTCAAACCCGGAGATGGTCCAGGCGGTCAAGAACTACAGTCAGGGCGACATCGAGGCCGTGGCAGACTACATGTCGCAGCTGCCACCGCCGAAGCGTTAACGCCGGCTACCAAGCTAGCGCCGGTTGCCGAGATAGGCCGGCGCGATGGCGGACAAGGCCGAAGGCGAAATCCCCAGCGCGTCCAGCCCCGGCAACTTTCCGCTGGCCACATTGCTCACTTTCATCGAGTCGAGGTTGTCCCGGCTCATCAGGGGCTGCCCCGGCGCCAGCTCCATCACCAGCGCCTGCAGCCGCGCGATCACTGGAGGCAGCCCTATCACCGGGCGAGCATGCCCGGACAAGCGGCCCGCCAGCATCACCAACTGGCGCAAGGTGAAGCGATCGGGTCCGCAAAGTTCGTAGGCGCGCCCGGCGGTGTCGTCCCTTAGCAGGCATTGCACGATGGCACTGACCACATCCCCAACCCAGACCGGCTGGAAAATGGTGTCCGCGCCGGCGAGAGGCATGACGGGAAGCAGCGCTTGCAGGCGCGCGAACATCGTGAGGAACCGGTCGCCCTCGCCGAAGATGACGCTCGGACGCAGCACGGTCCAGTCAAGCTGGGAGCCTTGCAGCACCGCTTCGCCCGCGGCCTTGCTGCGCTGGTACATCGATGGAGCCTCCTTGGCGGCCCCCAGCGCACTCACATGGACGAGGCGCCGGGCGCCCGAATCCCGGCAGGCCCGCACGATTTTCTTCACCAGCTCCACGTGGACATGTTCGAACCTGAACAGGTCGCCATGGAGGATCGCGACCAGGTTCACCACGGCGTCGTGCCCCGAAGTCAGGCGTGCGAGCACGGCCTCGTCATGGACATCGGCTTGCACCAGCTCGACAAACGGCAGCGATTGGACGATCTGCGCCCTGGAACGTGTCGGCACCGTGATGCGGTACTGCCGGCGCGACAGCTCCCGGCACAAATGCCGGCCGACAAATCCGGCGCCGCCCAGGACAAGAATCCGTTTCATTGAAGCTCCCTAGGGCTCGTCACCTGATGTTCGCAAAGCGTTAGTATGTGCGCAGGAGCCGACACTGTCGCATTCGCAAGAGAGGAGCTGACCCATGACCATACTCGTAGCTTATGTCGCCCGTCCCGAAGGCCAGGCGGCCCTGGACAAGGGAATCGAAATTGCCAAACGCCGCAATGAACGCCTGGTGGTGGTCAACGCCAGCCCCGGCGGGACCAAGGAAGACCCATCGATGATCGATAACGAGGAAGTCGAGCGGGTGGAAAACCTGTTGCGCGACGCGCGCCTGAACAATGCGGAGTTCAAGCAATTCGTTCGCGGCAAAAGTGCCGTCGAGGAAATCGAGGGCCTGGTCGATTCCCTGCAGGTTTCCGTGCTGATCATCGGCCTCAGAAAACGCTCGCCCGTGGGCAAGCTCATCATGGGCAGCGTAGCCCAGGAACTCCTGCTTTCCGTATCTTGTCCGGTGTTGGCCGTCAAGGCGAAGTAACGGAAGCTGACTTCACCTCGGCAGCAGCCGGAAGGCGGGAAACCGAACCGTAGCCGTCCATCCGCGAGGAGGAACCATGAGAAGGCACATTTGCAGACTGGCTGCTGCCATCGGCCTCGCACTGCTTTCGCCCTCGGCATTTGCTGCGCTGGAGGACGCGCAGTCGACATTTGGCAAAGCAGTGGTGTACGCGTTCTTTCTGGTCGTGATCGTTGCGGCAGCCGTCGTCTATTTCATGCGATTTCAAGACAAGCGCCGGACGCCACTGAACAAGGTATTCGAGCAGCGAGAAGCGATCCACTCGGTCGGACCCGATGCCCTGGTCAGCGAGTGCGCGTCCAAGATGACCTCGGAGAAGGTCGGTGCCCTGGTCGTCATGGATGGCGAACGACTGTTAGGCATCTTCACCGAACGAGATGCGCTGGGCAGGGTGTTGGCGAAAGGCCTCGATCCAGGCCGCACGAAAATCTCCGACGTGATGACCAGGGACCCCTATTGCATCCCGCCGACAACGACCGTCGGCGAAGCGATGCGGCTGGTGACCACGCGGCGGTTCCGGCACCTGCCCATTGTGGAAAACAACAAGCTTCTCGCCGTCATATCGAGCGGCGACCTGACCCATTGGCTTGTCAAGGACCAGATGGGCGAGGTTCAGGAACTGGTCGACCTCGCCGCCCGCTCCTGACCCCGATACCTGATTGGGCTTGGCTCAAAGTATCCAGAGCCAGGCGACGGCCATGAAGACGGCAAAGTAGATCAGCCCGAAGATGGCACCCAGCCGCCAATAGTCCCGCGACGGGATGTAGCCGCTGCCGAAATACACCGGGCTCGGGCCGGTTGCGTACGGCGTCAGGATGCCCATGATGCCGAGCGTCAGCGACAGCATCAGCGCCAACGTCCGGATGTCCACACCGGGGATGCCCATGCCCACCGCCAACATCACCGGCAGCATGGCAGTCGCGTGGGCCGTGACGCTGGCAAACAGGTAGTGGGTGAAGAAGAACACCGCCACCAGCACGACCACGACAGCGGTCGGCGAGAAACCCACCACCTGCGTGCCGACGCTGTCGGCGAACCATTTGACGAATCCCACTTTGCTCAGGCCGTCGGCCAGCGCCACCAGCGTGGCGAACCACACCAGCGTGTTCCAGGCGGCCTTGTTGGCCACGACATCGTCCCACTTCACCACGCCGGTCACCACCATGAGGGCGATGACGACGATGGCCACCGTCGTGGCATTGATGAAGTCGCCCGCGAAGATCCACAGCACCAGAGCCAGCAGCACCATCACGGCCAGCGCAATCTCTTTGACGCTCAGCCCGCCCATCCGGGTGAGTTCGGCGCGGGCCCAGTTCGGCACCTCGTCGCCGGACTGCACCTGCGGCTCGTAGAGCACGTACGTCAACAGCGGCACCGCCACCAGCAGGATGATGCCCACCGGCGCGAACGCCTTGAACCAGTCCATCCAGGTGAAACTGATCTTGGCCGTCTTGCTGATCAGTTCTATCGCCAGCAAGTTGGGCGCGAGGCCAGTGAGGAACATCGAGCTCGTCACGCAGGTCGAGGCGATGGCCACCCACATCAGGTAGCCGCCGATGCGGCGCGACGAC
>DATNBX010000113.1:0-108239 GCA_035571795.1 Ramlibacter sp. | reverse complement strand
CCCGGAATCCATGGATTGCGGCTCAAGTCCGCAATGACGACGCATCATGACAGCCCGCATTCCGCCAATCCAGTGCCTGCTGACCTTCGAGGCACTGGCGCGGCTGCGTTCGGTCACGCTGGCGGCCGAAGAACTCTGCGTCACGCCGAGCGCTGTCAGCCACCGCGTCAGGCAACTCGAGCAGATCATCGGCACCAAGCTGTTCGGCCGCGCCGACTTCTCGCTCACCACCGAAGGCAGCGAATACTTGGCCCATGTGCGCGAGGGCCTGAACGTTCTCGAGCGCTTTCCCGGCAAGGAGGTCGCTCAGGGCAAGCGCAAGCTGCGAGTGGCGGTGACACCGACCTTTTCCCGCTCGATCCTGATGCCGCGGCTGCGCGGCTTCATCGAGGCGTATCCCGAGATCGACCTGACGCTGCAGGTGTCGATTCCGCTGCTGGACGTGGTCGCCGAGGACGCGGACCTGATGGTGCGCTTCGGCACCGGCCGCTACGCCGACGTCGAACACATCTGCCTGATGACCGACGAGGTCACGCCGCTGGCGGCGCCCAGCTATATCCGCGCCAACGGGCCATTCGACACGATCGAGGAGCTGCTGGCCGCCAAGCTCATCAAGAGCCCGCTCGATCCCTGGCGCACCTGGTTCCTGGCGCATGGAGTCGATGCCGGCGAGCCGGCGGAGGGTTCTTCATTCAACGATATCGGCCTGGTGTGCGACGCCGCCGCCCAGGGCCTGGGGATCGCGCTGGTGCGCTTGAAACTGTGCCAACCCTGGCTGGACAACGGCTCGCTCGAACGCATCTCGCCGCGCAATGTCCCCAGCCCGCACGCCCATTACCTCTGCTGGCGCACCGGCACCATGGACCGCTGGGAATGCTCGGCGTTCGCGGACTGGCTCAAGAAGAGCGTCTGAGCCAAAAAAAAAGACAGGTGCCGGTCGCCCGCGCACCTGTCCTGGACCCTGCGTAACGGCCGTCCAGCGGCCGCTCGCAGCGTTTGGCCCTCCGTTAAATCTTGGTCGCCGTGATGATCTGGAAATTGCCGAAGAAGAAAGTGGTGCGTTCAACCGACCAGCCGCCCATTTCCTCGAGCAGCAGGACCGGGTCGTGGGAGTCCCACAGGGCCAGCCCGAGCGGCTCGAACACCTTGAAATAGGTCCAGCTCAGCGCCCGCAACACCCACAGTTCGGGCTTGTGGAACTCTCCCAGGTACAGCTTGCCGCCGGGTTTGAGCATGCGGCCGGCTTCGCTGAGGGCTTTTCCCTTCAAGTGGTGGGGCAGCTCGTGCAGCAGGAAGAACATGATGTTCGCGTCGGCGAAACCTTCGTCGTGCCTCATCGAGGTGGCGTTGTCCTCGACGTACTGCATCTTGTCGTGGCAATGGCCGAGCTTGCTCCTGGCGTGGACCAACTCGTTCTTGATGATGTCGGCGATGACGATGCGGTCGGCTCCGGACTGCAGCGAGGCTTCGACCACGCGCGGAATCACGTTGCCGAAGGCGCAGGAGGTGACCAGCACCTTCTTGTTTCGCAGGTCGGTCGCGCGCAGGCCGTCGACGATCTTGGTCACCAGGCGGGGATACTGGAACAGCAGGATAGCCGAGATGATGGGCTGGAAATCGACCAGCTTGATCAGGCGCATGTTCGAATAGATCGGGTACACATGCGAGCTGTCGCTTCCTGTCCCGGCCAGGCCGCGAACGATCAGGGCGCCGCGCGTGACCACAAAGAAGAACAGGCCGGTCGCCGCCAGCACGAAGATCAATCCGAATACCGCATTTGCCATCAAAGTACTCATTTCCGACCCCCATCGCGGGTCCGGAACGCCGGAGCCGGGGCGTCAAGACGGAAGCTGTGTTTCATTGGTGCGTGTTCCTTTTCATGGATTTTCCATACAGCCGGGGCATGGTGCCATCGGCTGAATGGCCGCCAATTGATTTAACGCAGACCCGCGGGCGATGGCCGCCGATTCAGAATCCGCCGATTGACAGGTTTTCAGCGGCGGGCAGCAAAAAACTCACGCCGCAACCTCCGGGCAAGGCCTAAAGTTCACCCTTGGACTTAAAGGTACCCCCGAATGAACGCTCCCGACACCGTCATGCTCCAACGGGCCGAACGCCAGTCGCAGGTGGTAAGGGCGCTGCAGGCCGTGCTGCCGGCCGAAGCCCTGCTCTGGCACGCCGAAGACACCACGCCCTACGAATGCGACGGCCTGACGGCCTACCGCCAGCGGCCGTTGGTGGTCGCCCTGCCGGAGTCCGAGCTCCAGGTCCAGGCGGTGCTGCGTGCCTGCCACGCACTGGACGTGCCGGTAGTGGCGCGCGGCGCGGGCACCGGCCTGTCGGGGGGCGCCATGCCGAACGCGCTGGGCGTGACACTGTCGCTGGCGCGGTTCAACCGGATCCTGAAGCTCGACCCGATGGCCCGCACGGCTCATGTGCAGTGCGGCGTGCGCAACCTGGCCATCAGCGAGGCAGCGGCGGGCTACGGCTTGTACTACGCGCCCGACCCCTCCAGCCAGATCGCCTGCACCATCGGCGGCAACGTCGCTGAAAATTCAGGTGGCGTGCATTGCCTGAAATACGGCTTGACCCTGCACAACGTCCTGAAGGTGCGCGGCTTCACCATCGAGGGCGAACCGGTGGAATTCGGCAGCGACGCGCTGGACTGCGCGGGCTACGACCTGCTCAGCATCGTGGTCGGCAGCGAAGGCATGCTGGCCGTGATCACCGAGGTCACCGTCAAGCTGGTTCCCAAGCCGCAGCTGGCGCGCTGCATCATGGCGAGCTTCGACGACGTGCGCAAGGCCGGCGACGCGGTGGCTGCCGTGATTGCCGCCGGCATCATCCCGGCCGGCCTGGAAATGATGGACAAGCCCATGACCGCGGCGGTGGAGGATTTCGTCCATGCCGGCTACGACCTGACGGCACAGGCGATCCTGCTGTGCGAGAGCGACGGCACGCCCGAGGAGGTGGAAGAAGAGATCGCTCGCATGAGCGAAGTGCTGCGCTCCAACGGTGCCAGCGCGATCGCTGTCAGCCGCGACGAGGCCGAGCGCCTGAAATTCTGGAGCGGACGCAAGAACGCGTTCCCCGCGTCCGGGCGGCTCAGCCCCGACTACATGTGCATGGACTCGACCATCCCGCGCAAACGGCTGGCCGATATCCTGCTGGCAATCCAGCAGATGGAAAAGAAGTACGCCCTGCGCTGCGCCAACGTGTTCCATGCCGGCGACGGCAACCTGCATCCGCTGATCCTGTTCGACGCCAACAACGCCGACCAGCTCCATCGCGCCGAGCTGTTCGGCGCCGAGATCCTTGAAACCAGCGTCGCGATGGGCGGCACCGTCACCGGCGAGCACGGCGTCGGGGTGGAGAAGCTCAATTCGATGTGCGTGCAGTTCAGCCGCGCCGAATGCGAGCAGATGTTCGGGGTCAAGCACGCCTTCGACGGCAAGAGCCTGCTCAATCCCGGCAAGGTGATACCGACGCTGAACCGCTGCGCCGAATACGGCAAGATGCTGGTGCGCGGCGGCCGGCTCGCGCACCCGGACCTGCCGCGGTTCTGACGCCGCTGGGCGCCCTGGCCCTATACGCCGCTCAGGGCCGGCACTGATTGTCCTGCCCGTTCGCTTTGGCGTCCTTCTTCGCCTGCTCCTTTTTCTTTTCGCCCTGCTTTTCTTCTTCCTTGATCAGCAGCGTGACGAAGGTTTTCACGACACCGGAGTCCAGTTCGGCCACCGCTTGCTGAACCACGGGCAGGTCTTCCGTCCGCAATAGCTGGACGATTTTTTCGACGGTGGTTGTGGATGTTGGCGCAGCGGTTGGAGCGGGCGTCGGAGCCGGTGTGGGCGCTGGCGTCGGAGCTGGTGTGGGTGCCGGTGTCGGAGCCGGTGTCGGAGCCGGTGTGGGAGCTGGTGTGGGAGCTGGTGTGGGAGCTGGTGTGGGAGCTGGTGTGGGCGCTGGTGTGGGCGCCGGTGTGGGCGCTGGTGTGGGCGCTGGTGTGGGAGCCGGCGTGGGAGCCGGTGTGGGCGCTGGAGTCGGAGCCGGTGTGGGTGCTGGCGTAGGAGCCGGTGTGGGTGCTGGCGTCGGTGCGATGGTTGGCGGCGGCGGAGCGCTCACCGCCATGCTGCCGCTGACGAAGCCAATGCTGTAGTTGGATGCGGCGAACCCTGCCACGCCGACAGGCGAACTGGCGTTGATGGCGTAAGTTCCTGCGGTTGCGGTAGGGGGCGCACCCGCGCTGGCAAGTATGACGCTGCTCACCTGCTCGCCCCCGACCAAACCGGCGGCCGAGAACTCCGTCCCATTGAAGGTGAACAGCGTTCCCTCAAGCTTGCCCTGGTTCAACGCGGTGATGGTCAGGCTGGCCGGGGTGATGTTGGCAGTCAGGCCGGTGGGCGCCAAGACGACGTAGTTGCTCGCGTCCGCACCGCTGAGTGCTATTCCGCTCACCGTCACAGGCTTGCCCGTGCCCACGTTCTTGTTGGCAAAGTTGCCGGTGCCGCCGCTCACGCCGACAGTGTCGCCGGCGAACACGCCGCTCAGCGTGGCGGCCCCGGTCAGGGTCGCTGCCGTCGTCGCGTCATACACCTTGCTGTTGGCGCTCAGCCCGGCCACTATCAGGCTCGCCGGGGTGATGTCGGCAGTCAGGCTGGCCGGGGCCAGTACATAGTTGCCTGCGTCCACCCCAGTCAGCGTCAGTCCCGTCACCGTGACCGGCTTGGCGGTGCCTACGTTCTTGTTGGCAAAGCTGCCGCTGGCAGTGCCGCCCACAGCCACCGCGTCCGCGCCCAGTGGCGTGACAGTTCCTGTACCGCTCACGCTGGCCGCAGTCGTGGTGTCGTACACCTTGTTGGCGGCACTCAGCCCGTTCACCGTCAGGCTGGCCGGCGTGATGGCGGCAGTCAGGCTGGCCGGGGCCAAGAGTACATAGTTGCCTGCGTCCAGCCCCGTCAGCGTCAGTCCCGTTACCGTGACCGGCTTGGCGGCGCCCACGTTCCTGTCGGCAAAGCTGCCGCTGGCTGTGCCGCCTACAGCCACCACGTCCGTGCCTAGTGGCGTGACAGTGCCTGTGCCGCTCAAGCCGGCCACCGTCGTGGCGTCGTAGACCTTGCTGGTTGACGCGATGCCGCTCACCAGCAGGCTGG
Organism: Ramlibacter sp.; assembly: GCA_035571795.1. GTDB lineage: Bacteria > Pseudomonadota > Gammaproteobacteria > Burkholderiales > Burkholderiaceae_C > Ramlibacter. Next base: position 103,092 of record DATNBX010000113.1, on the reverse strand, counting down.
CCGGGGTGATGTTGGCAGTCAGGCCGGTGGGCGGCACAACGACGTAGTTGCCCGCATCCGGACCGCTGAGTGTTATGCCGCTTGCCGTCACAACCTTGCCCGTGCCCACGTTCTTGTTGGCAAAGTTGCCCGTGCCCCCGCTCGCGCCGACAGTGTCGCCAGCAAACACGCCGCTCAGCGTAGCGGCCCCGCTCAGGGTCGCTGCCGTCGTCGCGTCGTACACCTTGTTGTTCGCCGACAGGCCGCTGACCGTGAGCGAGGCGGGCGTGACCGTGGCGTTGTTGCCGACATAGCCCAACAAATAGCCGGCCGGCGCCGCCAGGGTGCCCTGGAGGATCGGATAGGCGCCCACATTTTTCGAGGGGCTGCCGACCACCAGCGATCCCGCCAAAGCGTCCTGCGTGAAGACGCCGCCAAATGACGATGCGTTGACGAGGCCGGTAGCCGTAAAGGTCGGCGTCGCAAACGTGGCTGTCGCGTCGTAGGTCTTGAGCAGCGGATTGGCTGTGACGCTGACGGCGGGATGGCTGGCGAACACGTACCGGTCACCGCCGGGGAGGCCGGAAAGGGGGTTGGGCAGCGACGGGTCGAACCCGGCACCCCAAACTGCGGGATTCCCGGAAATCAGGCCACCGAAGGTGTCCGCCACCGGGTCGGCGGAATAGATCACCCAGCGGCCGCCAGGTGTGCTCACCGCGGCAACTCCGGCGGAATTGATGAAGTTCGTGCCGCCGCTCAGAACCACCGCCGCGCCGGTGGTCAGACCGCTGCTGCTGCTGACCGTACCGTGGAGGCTGAGAGTGCCGCCCGTGAGCAGCCTGAGAGGCAGCGTGCTGGCAATGTTCCCAGCGACATCCAGTCCGCCGGTATGCAAAGGGCCTCCGACCGCAATCGCGGCAGCCGTGCCTACGTTGTCCAACTCGGCTTGGGTCAGGCTGAACTTTGTGGGGTCGTCAACGCCTCCCACGATGATCGGTTGACTCGGCGTGCGGGGAGCGAAGACCACTGGGTCGACGAGGTTCCCTGAGCTGACGCTTGCACCGATTTGCATGCTATCGGCGATCAGCTTGAGCGGACCGTTGGCGGCGACATTGGCATTGACCGTCAACGCGAGGCTGTCGATCTTGACGCTGCCGATCGAGCTGACGCCGCTGCCCAGAATGCCGATTGACAAGGGGCCCGCATTGAAGAAGTTCACCGGGCCGGTGGCCCCTGCTGTCGCCAGTGCTCCGACGTTGTTGCCCAGGTCAGCGAGATTGACCGGCCCAGGGGTTGCAAGCTGCAGTCCTGTGGTCGCAATGATCGGCGCGCCAGCGTTCTGGTTGATAGTCGTGCCTGTCAGCTGAATCGCCATCGGGTCCGTAGCGGCCGAAGCAACAACACCTGAAAACGTGCCGGAAATGCTAGGGACCGTGTCTACCGCGATGCCGGCACTACTGGTGTAGTTAAATACGTCGCCAGGTGCGCTGCCAGTAGCCTTGCCTGCGATCACACCGGTCGGGTTCGGCGCGGTCAGGACCACCGACTTGCCCTCGGCGTAGACCGACTGTCCGCCCAGCGTTCCGGTGGCGGACTGCGTCAATGCGCCGCCCGATTTCAGTGCGATCGGACCAAAGTTGACGCTGATACCGTTGATGCCGAATAACCCATCGGTGTTGGCATCGAGGCCGTTCGTGATGTGCAGATCCGGGCCGTTGACGAACTTGAAACTGTGAGTGCCGCCGTTGCCCGCGTGGCCAGCCAGGTTCGCCACTTGGTTCGATGCCAGGGACAGGTCGATGTTGCCCAGCGCCTGGAGTCCCAGTTTGTCCGCGGTAACGACTCCCAAGCTGCCTTGTGCGATATCCCCACCGGACCCCAGTACAAGAGTTCCCGCAGCGGACGCGATAGGGCCGCTGATGAAGAGATTGCCCGACACGACCGAACCCGGGCCAGCGAATGTGGAGCCGATGCGCAGCGAACCGGTCGTTGAAAGAGTAGCCAGTTCGCTTGCCGAAAGCTCCAGGGTGTTTGCGGCCAGGTCCGAGGCAGCGCCGCCCAAGCCGATGTTCCAACCAGTGGTTTTCGGCTGGACCGATATGGCCTGACCCGGGCCCGCTTGGATGCTTGCCGGCGCGCCTTGCAACGACATACGGTCTGCGGCCAAGCTGATGTTGCCGCCGTTGAGCGGCGCAGAGACGGTGAGCAGCCCGCCCGCGCCGAGCGAAACGCCTCCGGTTGCGTGTATCGGCGCACCGGCATTGACGGCAAGATGGCCGTTGGAAGCAATGTCGGCAGACCCGAATCCCGCCTCGATTGGCCCGAGGATGTTCATGCCGCCCGCGCCCGCGTCGCGAACCATGATCGGGCTGTCGGTGGTGGTCAATCCGCCAACGCTGCGGATCACGTTGGTAGGGCTGTCGAGTTTGATCTGGCCAGTGCCAGCGGTGCCGGTGGTAGTGGCAACGATGGTCCCGATGTCAATGGTTCCACCGAACTGCGTGATCTCACCGGCAATGTTCGTGGCCGTCAAGGCCCCGCTTGCGGTCACGTTGCCAAGCGACACGTTTCTCGCGTTTGCCAACAGCACCGAACTGCCGGCGCTAATGTTCCCAGCTCCCAGCGCCAGATCGTTACCCGGACCGCCGCCGTCGATCGTGACAATGCCCGCCGGAGCCGGAGCGGAAACGGTGGCGCCCGGGGCGAGCGACGCACCCGTGCCCGAAAGCGTCACAACACCGGCTGAACCGGCGGTGACATTCTGGCTGATGCCCGTCGGGCCGCCGCCGATCAGGACGACATTTCCTGTCGTCGCGCTAACGCCCGATACGCCATTGACCGTGTTGACGTTGATTCCGTTGAAGCTGTTGTACAGGAAGTCATCGGAGGCCGCCGCCCCGGTGGCTCGACCAGCGATCACGCCAGTGGGGTTGTTCTCGGACAGCAGGACTTTGGCGCCCTGCGCGTAAACGGCCTTGCCGCCCAGCAGTGCGCCAGGGGCTTGGGTCAAGTTCCCTGCCGTGGTCAGCACGATCTGACCGTTCGGTGCCAATGGCGAAAACCCCAGTGCATCGACGGAGACGCCGATTCCGCTCCTGCTGTCAATGCCGGCGCCGACCTGAAGCGACGTAGACCCATTTCCGAAGCGGAAATCCTTGTTGTTGCCGGCGCTGCCCGAAAATCCTGCCACGCTGCTCACGCTGTTCAGGGCGGTATCGAGCGAGACATTTCCAAGCGCCTCGACCGCCAGTTTCGCCGCCGATATGGTCCCGGCTGCGTTCTGTGTGATGTTGCCGCCCGACTTCAGCGACAGGGTGCCCACACCGGGCGCGATGGCCCCGCTGATCAAGAGATCGCCCGAGGGCGGCGTGGCGCCGCCGGCCGAGCCGATACGCAGCGTGCCGGTCGTGGCAAGAGCAGCGAGTTCGTTGGTGTCCAGTTGAAGGACGGAGCCGTTGACAATGGAAGTCGCGCCGAGCTCGATCGCACGTCCGGGCGTCGTAGGCTGCACCCAGGTCGTCCCGCCCGTGCCCGCGCCGATCGATGCTCCAGTCACCACGTTCATATCGTCGGCGGTCAGGAACAAGTTGGCCCCGTGGAGAGCGCTCGAACTCGCGACCGTCAGCATGCTCCCAGCGCCCAGCTTCAGAGCCTGGATCCCGGTGTCGAGGCTGGTGTTCACGTCCAAATTGCCGCTGGCGGCAAAAGCGAAGCTGGCATTGCTGGTCAACGTCGCCGAGCCGAGTGTGGCGCTGCCGGTGTGCCCGATAACCACTTGTCCGGCACCGTGAAGCGGCCCGCCAATGGTGAAACTGGTCGAGCCGGAGTTGGAGGCGGTGCGCAAAGCGCCGACCCCGGGGACGCCGCCGATGCTCAGCCCCGCGGCCGTTGTCAGTGAGATCGAATCCGACTGCAGCAGACCATTGACACCTTGCAGGATGCTGCCACCGAAAGTGGAGCCGCTCGCGGACGTCAATGACAGCGCGCCAGCCGCGCCCGACCTCACCGTCCCGTCAACCACGATGTTGGACAACTGTTCAGTGATGCTGATCCCGCCGGCCGCTGTCACGTTATTGAGCGTCAGGGGGAAAGCAAAATTGCTGTTCACCAACGAGACGCCGCCGCCACCGCTCTGCGTCGCGGCGAACGAAGCGACCGAGTTCACCTGGTTCAACTGGATGTCGGCGGCAGCGGCGGTGAGCGCGGCCGCCTTGACTGTTGCGCCGGCGGCGGATTCGGTAATTGAACCGCTTGTTGCCTGCAGGTCAACGCTGCCCGAACCCGCATTGATGCCGTTGCTGGTGTCGGAAATCGTGAGTGAGCCGGCCGAGACCGCCAGCGAAACGGGCTGATTGTTGTTGCTTCTGACGCCGGCGATCGATCCCAGGCCGACGAGACCGGCATCGACGGAGCCGATCACGAGACCACCCGCATTGGCAAATGCGATCCCGCCGGAATTGCTGAAGGCGGCGAAGGTCGACACGGCGTTTGCGCTGTTGGTCAGCGCGATCGATCCGCCGGTTGTGTGAGCCCACATCTTGCTCGCACTGATGGCGCCAGCGGCATTCTGCGTGACATTGCCGGCGCCGCCGCTCAACGCCAAGACGCCCGAGACTCCGCTGATAGGTGCGTTGACGTCGATGCCGTTGTCGGCGTTCAGGCCTAGGGTGTTGCCGGTGGTCCAGGTGATCGGGTCCGCCACCGTGATGTGCCCGACCTGGGCCCCCGTTCCGGTGCTAGTGGTCACGAGCACGTTGCCGACATTCAGCTGGTTGTTCAGGGTCGCTGTCGTCAGGACAGACGAGGCGGCAGCCGCGCCATCCGTGAAGGTGCCGGTGACGGTGACGCTGTCCGGCCCTGCGGCCCGGATGGTGATATCGCTCGGGTCGAGCAGCAGCGTTCCGGCCGCGCCTTTGGGCGCGCGCAGGTCGGCGACCCCCGCAAAATCGAGATAACGTTTGCCAGAGGTCTCGACCTGCCCGCCGTCGCCTCCGCCGGCACCCCCACGTGCCGAGATGCTTCCGTAGACACGGGTCGAATCGTCGGACCAAGCGACAACCTTTCCGCCGTCGCCGCTTTGGCCCGCGTCGGCCTTGATGATTGCGCCCGCCTCAATCGTCGTTTCGCTGGCATTCGCGATCCGGCTGTCGTGCCCTTGCCAGCCCCCGCCAATCAGCGCCTCACCGCCGCCATCGCGTCCGCTGACGTCGATCACGGCACCGCTCTTAAGCATGACCTTGTTGGCGGTGACATGGACTTGTCCGCCTCGCAGCCCCTTGGACGCGGCGATGCGCCCCGAGACATCGGCTGTTTCCGCACCCTTGAGCACCACCTTGCCGCCATCGGCGCTGACACCCGTCGCCTGGATCAGTCCGCTGTGCTTGAGCTGGCCCGCGAAGATGCCGACGGCATCGCCTTGCAGTGTGCCCAGATTGATGGCCTGATCGCTCGGCGCCTGCAATTCCAGGCGGATACCCTCCAGCCCGCGGCCGGTCAGTTCGACCTTCTGGCCGGCAGCCAGCAGGGTGGCGCCGCTGGGCGACTGCACCAGCGCATCCGAACCGACCTGCACATTCGGCGCGATCAGGACCACATCGCCACTGCGCGCCAGGATGCGGCCATCCACACTGAGCGCTGCGGCGGGGCCACCGTCACCGCCGAATACCAGCCGGCCGGCCAGCGCATCGGCATCGCTCATCCGCAGTGTGGACGCGGTGAACCCGGCGGTGTCCACCACTGCACCGGCACCGACAGCGATACCCGAAGGGTTGACCAGCACGAGGCGGCCATTCGAACTGAGCGTTCCGTAGATGGCGGAGGGATTGCTGCCCAGCACACGGTTGATCGAAGTACTCGTCGCACTCGGCTGGTTGAATTGCGTGGTCGAGCCGGCGGGAACCGAGAAACTTTGCCAGTTGATCGCCGAATGATTCGTGCCGGCGCCATTCTGCGTGGTGACGACCAGCGAATTACCCTGCTGAACGAGGCTGGCCTGCCCGTGAATGACTTGGGCGCCGATCGCCTGCGCGGCGCCCGGCTGCGGAACCGCCACGAAGGCCGCCGCGATGGCGAGGGCCGCGGTTGCTGGCCGGTACCCGGCGGCTACCGGGCTGGCCGTTGGCTGCGGCAGCTGAGGCACCGGATGGGCAGCTGTGGCATGCCGGCGACTTTTCGCCAGCACTTCAATGGATTGAATGGTTGAGTGCCTCACGGTCGTCTTTCGGAAAATCGCTCGCCGTACGCGGGCGAACAAGGGGCGCAGTACCCCTTATTGTTGGGTTGACAGTAGCATAGAGTTACATCCACCGCAACGTGCGGCGGGGCAAACGCATATGGCGTCGCACCAGAGTGCGCCAGTGCGGGCAAATATCACAGCGCCGGCTATTTGTCGGACATCCAGGTGTTGTGAAATGGGGTGAGCGTCGTACTAGACAATATCGTCCAGTGCCAAGCGGCAAACTTCCATGAGCGTTTTCATCAGCATCGCTTCCTACTGCGACCCGGTTCTGGGGTTTACGTTGGCGCGCGCACTAGCCACCGCACGCTGGCCCGAGCAACTGCACTTTGGCGTGGTTGACCAAAGCCCGGCCGACTCAGCCTGTCCAGCGGCAGCCGACGTGCAGCCCGCGCGCCTGAGCTACGTGCGCATCGATCCCCTCTATGCGCGTGGGCCGTGTTGGGCGCGCGCCATTGCGATGTCCTTGTACGACGGCGAGCAGTGGTTCTTCCAGATCGATTCGCACATGGATTTCGACCTGCATTGGGACGAGCGGCTGATCGCTCAGGCCCTGGACCTGCTGCCCGGCCGCCGTGGCGTGGTCCTGTCGGCGTACCCGAATCCGTTCGCTTTCGAGGGCAACCAGGCAGTTCGCCGGCCCGCGACCACCAAGGTCCTGGCCCACGTGGTCAAACCGGGCAGCGTGTTCGAGCCCGACCACCCGGTGCTCGGATTCGAGGCGCATCCGGTGGAACGGGACGAAGCGGTGCCCGGTTTTCACGTCGGTGCCGGCTGCCTGTTTGCCCCGGGCCAGTTCGTCCAGACTTTTCCCTACGATCCCTATTTCTATTTTCACGGCGAGGAGCAAGCGCTGGCGGCACGCATCTTCACCCACGGCTGGGATATCTTCCACGTCCCCGGCCAGCCGGTCTACCACCTGTACAACACGGCTGAATTCGGCGCACCGCCGCGGCCGATGCACTGGGACCCGGCGCTGGACAGCCAGCGCCAGCACACCTGGTGGGTTCTGGAACAACGCTCTCGCGCACGGCTGGCAGCGTTGGTGGGGGGCGAGGCGCTGGGGGTCTACGGGCTTGGGCATGAACGGTCGATGGCCCAGTACGCCGCGTTCAGCGGTATCGACTACGCCGCGCGGACATTGGCGCCGAGCGCCTTCCAGCCATTGTGTCCCCCTGCGCCTCACGCCGGCTGAGTGCTCATCAGCTCCAGTGCCAGGCACAAGTCGGCCCAGGCCTTGCCCTTGTCGGGCAGGTTGCGCAGCAGGTACGCGGGGTGATAGGTCACCACCACCGGCACCCCGAGATAGGTATGCCCGCGGCCACGCAGCTTGCCGATCGGCTCCGAAGTGCCCAGCAGCGACTGCACGGCGAAGCGTCCCATCGCCAGGATGATCCTGGGCTGCAGCAACTGCACCTGCCGTCGCAGGAAAGGCTCGCACTGCGCTACCTCTTCGGGCTGGGGGTTGCGATTGCCCGGCGGGCGGCACTTCAGAACGTTCGCGATGTACACCTTGTGCCGGCGGTCCAGTCCGAGCGCCTTGAGCATGTTGTCCAGCAACCGACCGGCCTGCCCGACGAACGGCTCGCCCTGGATGTCCTCGTTCTCGCCGGGCGCCTCGCCCACGATCAACCAATCGGCCTGCCGGTCGCCCACTCCGAACACCGTGTTGCGGCGCCCCGCACACAACTTGCAGGCGCGGCAACTTGCCACGGCCTGGGCCAGTTCGTCCCATTGCATGAGGTCGATGCCGCCGGCCCGCGCATCCAGCGCGACCGCTGCGGCTGGTCTTGGGTCGACGCCTCTCGCATCCGGCCGCAAGACTGGCGGAGCGCCGCCGGCGCTGGCCCGATCCGGCGGCGGCCGTGGCGGCGCCGCCTCGGCAACTGGCGCCAGCGGCGCGAATACGCGCACGCCCATTTCCGCCAGCATGGCCCGCCGGCGCTCGCCCAAATGCAGGCTCATAGCTTCAGGCTCATCACCACGGCGTCTTCGCGCCGGCCATGGCCGGCCGGGTAATAGCTCCTGCGTTCGCCCACGCGCCGGTAGCCGTGCTGCTCGTAGATACGCTGCGCGCGCAGGTTGCTGGCCCGAACTTCCAGCCATAGCCATTGGGCGCCTTGGCCACGAGCCCATACGGCCAATGCATCCAGCATGGTCCGGCCCCAGCCTTGGCGCTGATGCGGCGGCGCGACCGTCAGGTTGAGCAGGTGCACCTCGTCGACGCCCTTCATGGCGATGAAATACCCCAGCAGCACACCGTCGGCGTCCAGCAACTGGGCCTGGTAACCGGATCGCAGCGAATCGGCGAAATTGGCGCGGGTCCACGGGTGATCGTAGGACTGGCGCTCGACCGCCACCACCTCGTCGAGCCGCGCTTCGGTCAGCGGCTCGAACTGCGCTTCGACGGCTTTGAAGACGGCGCTCATGGTCTGATGGACATTGCGGCACGCAAGGCCGCGCGTTCCTCGGTAGTTTGAGCCACTTTATCGCGAATATAGAGCGGCAGGGCGCGAGCGGCGGACACCGCCTGACCGGAGGCGATCAAGGCCGGCGCCAGCCGCAGCAGCGCTGCCGCGGTGGGCCGCGCTTCAATCCGTGCGGCCGCGCCAGGGAAACGGCCGGGATAAGCAGCAAAGGCGTTACCCGCCAGCACCCATCCCGCCGGCACAGCCGCTGCCTCAGGCGCTGCGACGCCGACTTCCCCCTGCTGCCGCCAGCATCCGGCCTCATACGCATAGTTGGCCCAGTAGACCTCATCCATGCGCGCATCGAGCACGGCCACCACCCGCGTCGCGCCCTCGCGGTAGCGCGCTTCCTCGGCCACCGCCATCAACGTATCGGCTGCAAGCACCGGCACATCAGCTCCGAATGCCAGCCCCTGGGCCACGGAGCAGGCGGTACGCAAGCCGGTGAAGGATCCCGGGCCGCGCCCGAAGACGATCGCGTCCAGTTGCCCCAGGCGCAGGCCGGCCCGCCCCAGCAGATCCAGGATGGCCGGTATCAGCGCGGTCGAAGCCTGCGATCCTCCTGCGGCCTCGTGCACCAGCAACTCCGGCGAGCTGCCGCCCCGTCGCACTGCGACGGACATGGCTTCGGTGCTGGTGTCGAAGGCGAGCAGATTCAAGGGATGTTTCCAATGGGGCCCGTCATTATCGAGGCGCCGGATAATCGCCGCATGCCCTTGCTCCCGCGCAGGCCGTTGCTGCGCCAACTTGTCTGCTGTCTGCTCGCGCTGGCCGTGCTGCCTTTGTCGGCGCAGGCATTGCCTCCCGAAGTGGACGCCGCGCTGCTGCGCGCCAAGTTGCCGCGCGATGCGATCGCGCTATTGGTGGTGGATGCTGAAGGCAAGGCGCCTGCCCGCCTGAGCCACCGCACCGGCGTTCCGGTGAACCCGGCCTCGATCGCCAAATTGGCAACCACTTTCGCCGGACTCGAACTGCTGGGCCCCGCATTCACCTGGTCGACGCCGGTTTATCTCGACGGTGCTGTGCGCGATGGGACGCTGCACGGAAACCTCTACATCAAAGGGCAAGGCGACCCCAAACTGGTAGCGGAGCGGCTGTGGTTGCTGCTGCGCCGGGTGCAGGGGTTGGGCATTCGTTCGATTGCGGGCGACATCGTGCTGGATCACAGCGCCTTCGAAACCGTGGCGCTGGACCCCGGCGCCTTCGACGGCGAGCCGCTGCGGCCGTACAACGCCGCGCCCGATGCGCTGCTGGTGAATTTCAAGTCGCTGGTAATGACGTTCACGCCGCTGGGGCAGGCGCAAGTCCATGTGGAGCCGGCCCTGGCTGGATTGGCAGTTCCGGCCAGCGTGCCGCTGCTGGCGGGCGGGTGTGGCGACTGGCGCGGCGCGCTCAAGGCCGACTTCAGCGACCCCTCGCGGATCCGGTTCGCGGGTGGCTATCCGGCCGCATGCGGCGAGCGGATCTGGCCGATCGCTTTCACCGACCCGGGCAGCTATGCCGAGCGGGCGGTGGCTGGCTTGTGGCATCAGCTCGGCGGCAGCCTCACCGGGCAGGTGCGTGCAGGTGGCGTTCCAGCCGGCCTCGCGCCGATCTTGGAGCTCCAGTCGCCGCCGTTGGCCGAAGTCATTCGCGATATCAACAAATTCAGCAACAACGTGATGGCGCAACAGCTGTTCCTGACGCTCAGCCTGCAGCAACAGGGGCTCGGTACTCTGGAAGGCTCACGCGCTGCGATGCGCCAGTGGTGGCGCGAGCGCTTCGGCAATCCCGAAGTTCCGACATTCGGCAACGGCTCGGGCTTGTCGCGAGACGAACGCATCACCGCGCAGCAGCTTGCGCGGCTGCTGCAGGCCGCCTGGGCATCGCCTTTCATGCCCGAGCTGATTTCATCGCTGCCGGTCACCGGCATCGACGGCACCATGCGCCGCGCGGCTGGCAAAGGAGTCGGGCTGGCGCACCTGAAATCAGGCAGCTTGCGGAATGTGGCCGGTGTGGCCGGGTATGTGCACGGCGCCAGTGGCAAACGCTATGTCCTGATCGCCATCGCCAACCATCCCCAGGCCGCTTCGGCCCGTCCGGCAATCGAGGCCCTGATCGACTGGGCGGCGCGCGACCTTTGAAGCTGCGCTAGCGCTGATCCGTCGTCACCGGGGTTGCGCTGATACGTGTGCCGTCACCTGCGCGACCCAGCGCGGGAAAACCCCGTGCACGGCGCCCTTGCCGCAGTCCACCATCCGTGTTCCCCGGCTGCTATGGTCCGGTCCTTTTGACGAAAGGAGACTTCGAATGAGAAAAACTTACGCGCTCACGGCGGTGGCCGTTGCCGTCCTGCTGGTGGCTTGCGGTGGCGGTGACAACGGCGGCCGCGGCATGTTGCTGGAGACGCCCCAGAACGTGACGACATTGACAGCGGCGCAAATCAACGCGGGCGCCACTCAAAGCGGCCTGCAGGCGATCACTGGGCCGGCCCAGTGCGACGTGAAGATGGTGTCGCTCAACTACTCGACCGTGGGGGTCAATGCCGAGGAGACCAACGCGTCGGGTGTGATGCTGATACCGGCGGGCGCCTGCGTCAATGGCGTCTATCCGCTGGTGGCCTATGCCAAGGGCACGGACGTGCAAAAGCCGCGTACCCTCGCCAACCCATCCGACCCCGAAACTTTCCTGCTGGTCGCGATGTATGCGGCCCAGGGCTATGCGGTGGTGGCGACCGACTATCTCGGCTATGCCAAGTCGAACTACAGCTTCCACCCCTATCTGCATGCGGACTCCGAGGCCACCAGCGTGATCGATTCGATCCGCGCCGCGCGGGCTGCCGCGCCGGGACAAGCGATTTTGTTCTCGGGCAAGGTGATGCTCACCGGCTACTCGCAGGGCGGGCATTCTTCCATGGCCGCGCATCGCGCCATAGAGCGCGACCTGCCGAACGAAATCAATGTGGTAGCTGCTGCCCATTTGGCGGGCCCGTACAACATGTCAGGGTCGTTCAAGGTCACCACCCCGATCCTCGGCTTCCAGTTCTTCGTTCCGTTCATAGTGACCGCCTGGCAGAAGATCTACGGCAACGTCTACAGCAACGTGACGCAGGCTTTCAAGTTGCCGTACTCCAACTACATCGAAACGCTGCTGCCCAATCCGACGCTCAACTTCACGACTCTGGTGACCTCGGGCGCGTTGCCGGGCGGAGCGCCGGACGCAGCACGCGACCTGGTGTTCCAGCCGGCTTTCATCGCCGACATACAGACCAATAACAACAACCCGCTGTTCCTGGACGGTAAAAAGAACGATCTGCTGGGCTGGAACCCCAGGGCGCGCACGCTGCTGTGCGGTGGCGCCGCGGATCCGACAGTGCCGCCCGCGGTCCATCGCGACGTCGCCCAGGCCGATTTCGCCAGCCGGGGCCTCGCCAACGTAACCTCGGTCGACGTCGATCCGGCGATCCGGGCGGCTTTCGCGCCGGGCGGCGTACCGCCCACCGACCCGACCAGCGCCGCCTTCGCGGCCTACATCGGCAGCTATCACGGCACGTTCGAACCGCCGTTCTGCCATGCGCAGGCCCGCGCGCTGTTCAACGGTTTCAAGTGACAGTCACCGCCAGGAAAAAAAAGCGCCCCAGGGCGCTTTTTTTTCCTGGCTTGGCCAGATCAAAAGCGGGCCCGGATCCGGTCGAAAGCAAAATCGCCAAAAGTGCGATGCCCCTGGGGTGTGGGGTAGACGCGATCGGCAAACAGGAAGTGCGTGTAGTCGGCGCCGGCCGCCACGGTACTGGTGTTGCACAAAGCAGAGTTGACCTGGCCGGCACCGGTGCCAATGCCGGGACCCGGGTCCACCGACGTGCAGACCAGGTTGTTCGGGTCCGTCATGTTGTAAGTCGCCGGGCTGGCAACCATCAGGTTGAACTGCAGCGCCGCGTCCACATACAGCACATTGGCGCCCAGGTCGACGATCGCCAGCAGCAACTGGTCATTGAATTGGATGCTGGCGTTCGACAGGAGGTCGACCTGCCCGGTGGTCGTGGCCCAAGGCGACTTGCCAAGATCATAGGTGCCGACCACCATTACATGCGCCGCGCCGGCTTGTACCAGCCGGCGAACCTGTGCGCCCAGGTCGCGTCCGGCCTGCTTCACGTTGGCGATCATCTGGTCGCTGGTTTGCGCGCCCGCGTCTAACTTGGCCACCTCCGCAACGATGTCGCTGATGCCGCCATTGATGACCAGCAAGTCGTTGGCGCCGATGCCAACGCCGGCCGGGAATTGACTGGCGGCCAGGAACTGGTCGACCTGCTCCGTCACGGTCGGCGTGGCGCTGTTGCCGGCAGCATCGGGCTTGGTATTGATGCGGGCATTGCCGGTGGCGAACGAAGTGCCGCCGGCGGCCGTCGCGGTCAGTGTCAGGCCAAAGCGCGAGGCGAACTCATGCAACCAGATATTGACAGTGCCGTCGTTGACGGTATAGCGCCGGCCGGTCTGTCCCAGGTCGCTGAAGCCGTCGCCGAAGGCAACGATGCGCGTGGGCTGCAGCTGCGACTCGATGGTGCTCGAACCACAGGCTACGACCAACAGCACCGCGGCGGACGCCAGCGCCAGCAAGGCGCGGCGCATCCAGTGACATGACATGGAATTCTCCAGAATTGACTGGCAGGTAGTTTAACGAGGCCGATTGGCCTCATGCCGCCGATGCCCGTTGCAAGCGGTCGCGCACGCCCTCCCACCCGGGATCCGGGGGCGGCGTCTCCACCCAGATCAGACGCACGCCCTGCGCATCGAACTCGCGCAGCACGGCAAAAAGCTGGCGCGCGGTTTCCGCCGCGTCGTCGGGCATGCGCCGTCGCAGCACCCGGCCCGAACGGGTCCGCATGATAGCGCGCGAATAGATGGCGAGGCCCGCTGCATCGGGCCCGAGCAGGTCGAGCGCGGTCTGCAGCGCCTGCGCGTCCATCAGCCGGACCGGGGCGTTGGGCGCGTAGTGGGCCTCGAGCGTGCCCGCAGCACGCGGCACCGGCTCCGCCAACTCCTCGGACGAGCGCAGCGGCTGGCCGCACGCAACCTCAATTTCACTGCGCGTGAGCATGCCCGGGCGCAGCAGCACGGGGCTGCCGCGGGTGCAGTCGACGATGGCTGATTCAATGCCGATCCGGCACGGGCCGCCGTCGAGCACCAGCAGGTCATCGCCGAACTCGGCGCGCACGTGTTCGGCCGTGGTCGGACTGACGCGGCCGAACTTGTTGGCGCTGGGGGCCGCCAGACCGCACACCGGCGGCGTCCAGCGCGCGCAGGCCAACAGCAGCGCATGCGCCACCGGATGGGCCGGGCAGCGCAAGCCGATCGAGTCCTGTCCGCCGGCCGCCGCCGCGGCCATGCCGCTGCGCCGCTGCAGGATCAGCGTCAGCGGGCCAGGCCAGAACGAGCGCATCAGCCGCGCCGCGAAGTCCGGCACGTCGGACGCGAAGGTTGCAACAGCCGCCGCATCCGCCACGTGCACGATCAGGGGGTGATCGCGGGGCCGGCCCTTGGCCGCGAAGATCTTTGCCACCGCTTCCTCGCTGGCCGCATCGGCGCCAAGGCCATAAACGGTTTCGGTGGGAAAAGCGACCAGTTCACCGGCGGCTAGCGCGCGCGCGGCCTGCTCGATCGCAGCGGAGGAGGCGCCGGCCAGGACCATGGGCAATCGGCCTCCTCAGAACGGCTCGATGCCCAGCAGATCGGCAGCCTTCATCGCCGCAGCGCGCACCGCGTCCACCGTGGGCCCGGTGATGGTCAGGTGACCCATCTTGCGGCCCTTGCGCGGACTGAGCTTGCCATACAGATGCAGGTGCGCCCCGGGCACAGCCAGCACCCGGTCCCATGGCGGCGTGCCTTCGGCGTCGCCGCGCGCGAACCACAGGTCGCCCAGCAGGTTGAGCATGATGGCCGGGCTGTGCTGGCGCGGCGCCGGCAGCGGCAGGCCGGTGAGCGCGCGAACCTGCAGCTCGAATTGCGAGACATCGCAGGCGTCGATGCTGTAATGGCCGCTGTTGTGCGGCCGTGGCGCCATCTCGTTGACCACCAGCGAACCGTCGTGGAGGATGAAGAACTCGATGCAAAGCACGCCGACGTAGGCCAGCCCTTCGGCAATGGCCTTGGCCGCCGTGACCGCCTGGCGCGCCGGTGCCGCCGCGACGCTGTCCGGATAGGCTTCGGTCGCCGCCAGGATGCCGTCGCGATGCCGGTTCAACTGCGGGGGCAAGTGCACCATCTGGCCGTTATGGCCCCGCGCCACGATGACCGAGCATTCGGCCGCGAGCGGCAGCAGTTTTTCGAGGACGCATGGCACGCGCTTGAGCTCATCCCACGCGGCTTGCAGCTCGAGCCGGTTCTTCACCCGCACTTGGCCCTTGCCGTCATAGCCCAGGCGCGACGTCTTGAGCAGGCCGGGCAACAGGGCGGTATTCGCCGCCGCCAGCTGGTCGGGCGTTTCGATGAGCGCGTACGGGGCGCAAGGAATGCCGCAACGCGCGAAGTGAATCTTTTCCTGGCCGCGATCCTGGGCGATCGCTACCGCCTCGGCAGCCGGCGCCACCGGCCGATGGGCCCCCAGCGTCACCAGCGCCGGCGCCGGCACGTTCTCGAATTCGGTCGTGATCGCCGCGCTGCGCTGCATCAGCTGCGCCAATCCTTGCTCGTCCAGGTAATTGGTCTGGATGTGGTAATGGCTGACCAGGCCCGCCGGGCTGGCCGGGTCGGGGTCGAGCACCGCGGTGAAATAGCCCATACGCTGGGCCGCATGGACGAACATCCGTCCCAGCTGGCCGCCGCCCATGACGCCCAGGGTGGCGCCCGGCAGGATCACGGTCATTGATTACCGCTCCCGTGTGTCGCGCCCGGACTCGCCGGAACGCCCGGCAGGCTCATGTTGCGGGCCGCCTCGGTCTGGCGGGCCCGATACTCCTCCAGCTTTGTCCGCAGCGCCATGTCTTCATTGGCCAGCATGGCGACCGCGAACAGGGCCGCGTTGGCCGCTCCTGCCGTGCCGATGGCGAAAGTTGCTACCGGAATGCCTTTGGGCATTTGCACGATGCTGTGCAGCGCATCTTCGCCCTGCAGATGCTTGCCCGCCACGGGCACGCCCAGCACCGGTACCGTCGTCTTCGCGGCCAGCATGCCCGGCAGGTGGGCGGCGCCCCCGGCTCCAGCAATGATGGCCTTGAGGCCGCGGGCCGCGGCGCCCTGCGCATAGGCGAACATGTCGTCCGGCATGCGATGGGCCGACAGCACGCGGGCATCATGGGCGATGCCGAATTCCTGGAGAATCGCGACTGCATGCTGCAAAGTATCCCAGTCGCTGCTGGATCCCATCACCACGCCAACCTGAATCGAGCTCATGCAATGCTCCCCAAAGGCTGGATTTTAGAGTTCGAACCGACATGATCGACGTTACCCTGGAAAACTTTGAAGCCGAGGTCATCGCCGCCTCGATGACGCAGCCGGTGCTGGTCGACTTCTGGGCCCCCTGGTGCGGACCCTGCAAGGTGACCGGGCCGCTGCTGGAAAAACTCGAAGCCGACTATGCCGGCCGCTTCAAACTGGTCAAGATCGACTCCGACCAGGAGCAGCAGCTGGCAGGCGCGTTCGGCATCCGTAGCATCCCCACCTGCGTCCTGCTGATGAACGGCCAGCCAGTGGACGGCTTCATGGGCGCCCTGCCCGAGGGCCAGGTCAAGGAGTTCCTCGACAAGCATCTGCCGCCGGCCGGCCCGGCGGCGGCGGAAGAGCCCGTTGCCGAACAACCCGGGGATACGGACCCGGCGTCCCAGATGGAATGGCTGCAGAACAGCGTGGCCGCCGACCCGGCCAACGACGACGCCCGCTTCGAGTACGTGAAGGCCTTGTTGCTGGCCGGTCGCACCGACGACGCCAAGGTGGCGTTCGCGCCGGTGATCGGCAAGGCAGCGTCGGTGCGGCGCTTCGATTCGCTGCAGAAACTGATGGATGCCATCGATTTCGCGGCGGCGCAGCCGGATGCACCGGCGGCCGCCACCGAATTCGAGCGGCGCCTCACTGCCAACAAGCGCGATTTCGAGGCTCGGTTCGACAAGGCACGGCTGCTGATGGCGCGCCAGCGCTGGACCGAAGCGATGGACGAACTGCTGGAAATCCTGATGCGCGACAAGAGCTGGAACGAGGACCTGGCGCGCAAGAGCTACATCGCCATCCTCGACGTCATCGAGCCGCCCAAGCCGAAGGTGGCCGAAGGGCAGATTCCACCCGACGACCCGACGGTGGCGACTTACCGGCGCCGCCTGTCCAGCGTCGTCCTGAGTTGACGCAGCGCGTGCATCATGCCGCCGCAGGCCGCGATCCGGCCGTCCTTCAGGTCGTGAGGCGCTGCAACGCTTCGCGGTAGATCGCCGCGGTCTTGTCGATCACGTCCTGCGGCAGGCGCGGCGCCGGCGGCGTCTTGTTCCACGGCTTGCCGTCGATGCGCACCTGCTCGAGCCAGTCGCGCACGAATTGCTTGTCGTAGCTGGGCGGATTCGCGCCGCGGCGATAGGCCTCCTCATAGCCTTCGACCGGCCAGTAGCGCGAGGAGTCGGGCGTGAGCACCTCGTCCATCAGGACCAGCGTGCCCGCCTCGTCCAGGCCGAATTCGAACTTGGTGTCGGCGATGATCAACCCCTTGGCCAGGGCCATGGCGGCGGCCTGCTGGTAGATCGCGATACTCACGTCGCGGATCTGGGCGGCCAGTTGCGGCCCGACGGTTTCCACCACGCGTTCAAAGTCGATGTTCTCGTCGTGGTGGCCGGCCGCAGCCTTGCCCGCCGGCGTGAAGATTGGCTGCGGCAGCTTGCCGGCGTTCTTCAATCCCGGCGGCAGCTTGACGCCGCAAATGGCCTGCGATTCCTGGTACTCCTTCCAGCCGCTGCCTGCCAGGTAACCGCGCACCACGGCCTCGACCGGTATCGGCTGGAGCCGCTTAACCAGCATTGAGCGGCCCGCGACCTGAGGCACTTCGGCCGGCGTCACCACGCTTTCGGGCGCTTCGCCCGTCAGGTGATTCGGGCACAGGTGGCCCAGCTTGCCAAACCAGAACAGCGCCATCCTGGTGAGGATTTCCCCCTTGCCGGGGATCGGCTCGCCCATGATGACGTCGAACGCCGACAGCCGGTCGCTGGCGACCATCAGGATGCGGTCGGCTCCGACGGCGTAGTTGTCGCGCACCTTGCCGCGCGCGAGCAGCGGCAAGGAAGTGAGGGTGGAGGTGTGCAGGGAGGTCATGGCGAGATGAAAAAGCAAAAGGGCCCGTTGCAGCTCAACGGGCCCTTCGATTATCGCTATCTCAGCGAACGACCTGCGCCAGTTCGCCCTTCGCATACCTCGCGGCAACGACTTGCAGGCTCTGGCCCTTGATCTTGCCCGCCTGTCCTTCACAGCCGAACTGCAGGTAGCGCTGCTTGCAGATCTGCTTGGCCGCTTCGCGCGCGGGCTTGAGCCAGTCGCGCGCGTCGAACTTCTCCGGGTTCTCGGCCATGAACTTGCGCACCGCGCCGGTCATCGCGAGGCGGATGTCGGTGTCGATGTTGATCTTGCGCACCCCGTGCTTGATCGCTTCCTGGACTTCCTCCACCGGCACGCCGTAGGTTTCCTTCATATTGCCGCCGTACTGACGGATGATGGCCAGCAGCTCCTGCGGCACCGCCGACGAACCATGCATCACCAGGTGGGTGTTGGGAATGCGCTTGTGGATTTCCTTGACGCGATCGATCGCCAGGATGTCGCCGGTGGGCTTGCGGGTGAATTTGTAGGCGCCGTGGCTGGTTCCGATAGCGATGGCCAGCGCGTCCAGCTGCGTCTTGCGCACGAAGTCCGCGGCCTGCTCCGGGTCGGTGAGCAACTGGTCGCGCGTCATGGTGGCCTCGGTGCCGTGGCCGTCCTCCTTGTCCCCTCGCATCGTTTCCAGCGACCCGAGGCAGCCCAGTTCGCCTTCCACCGTGGCTCCGACCTTGTGCGCCATGTCGACGACCTTTCGCGTCACGTCCACGTTGTACTCGTAGCTGGCGATGGTCTTGCCGTCGGCCTGCAGCGATCCGTCCATCATCACGGACGAAAAGCCCAGGTTGATCGCGCTCTGGCAGATCTCGGGGCTCTGGCCGTGGTCCTGGTGCATGACCAGCGGGATCGTCGGATACGCTTCGATCGCGGCGAGGATCAGGTGCTTGATGAAGGATTCGCCGGCGTATTTGCGCGCTCCCGCGCTGGCCTGCACGATCACCGGCGCGCCGGTCTCCTTGGCCGCCTCCATCACGGCCTGGACCTGCTCGAGATTGTTGACGTTGAAGGCCGGAATGCCGTAGCCGTTTTCGGCGGCATGGTCCAGCAGTTCGCGCATGGAAACGAGAGACATGGTGTGGGTCCGATCAAATGAAAAACGGTTGTGGGCGCCGGCCCCAACCGTGTGGTGACTGGCTTTGATTTTACCCGCGCGTCCGTCGCATCGGCGGGGTCTGGTAACCATGGGTCAGCAGCGGCAGGCCGCGCTGCCATTCATCCGCCCGATGTTGTGGCCGGGTCCACGAACGCAAGCACTTCGGGCAGCACCGGGGCCAGCCAGTTGAGCGGCCGGGCCATGGCGGCAACCAGGCTCGCGTGGCCGAGGCGCTCGAACAGCTTGTAGCGCACCGGCGCGCCCACCGCTGCCAGCCGGCGTGCCAGCCCGACGGTGCTGCGCTGTGGGTTGACACTGTCGTCCTCGGCCGCGGCCAACAGCAGAGTGCTCGGCGCCTGTGCCGTCACATGCATGATCGGTTGGGTATCGGCCGCGGTGGCCGGCCAATTGAAAGCAACCTGTGCGTCGGGGTTGCGGATCGGCAGGAAATCGTAGGGCCCCGCGAGGCCGACCCAGCCGGCCAGTCGCTGCGGCGCCAGCCCGACCTTGGCAAGCCAGCGCGGGTCCAGCGCCAGCATGGCCGCGTTGTAGGCGCCGGCGCTGTGGCCCATCAGGAAGACCCGGCCCCTGTCGGCGCCCAGTTCCGCTGAATGATCGAACGCCCATTTCACCGCCTGCGCGCAATCGGCGAGGAAATCCGGGTAGCGCACCTGCGGGCTGAGGCGGTAGTCCGCCACCAAGGCTGCGACGCCGTGCGCTGCCAGTGCCTCGCCGACAAAACGGTAGTCGGCCCGCTCGCCACGCGTCCAGCTTCCGCCGTAGAAGAACACGACGAGCGGCGCAGCGCGGCGGTCGACCAGCGGACGGAACACGTCCAGCACCTGGCGCGGCTCGCTTCCATAGGCAACGCCCGCGCGGCCGCGATAGCTGTCCCGCGCAACGACAGCGTCCAGCAGCGCCGAGCCCGAGCAACCTGCCAGCGGGGCCGCGAGCAGGGCCAGCAGGCCGCGTCGCCGGCTGATGAGGGAGCGGCTGGGAATGACCGCGTGCATCTCTGCAATACGGCTGGTGACTGCCTTCGGTTTCAGCTGGCCCGGCAGATCTTGAGCATGTTGGTGCCGCCCGGCGCGCCCATCGGCTCGCCGCAGGTAATGGCGTAGATGTCGCCGGTGGCCACGATGCCGCGCTTCTTCAGGTGCGCCTCGGCCTCCAGCAGGGCCATGTCGCGCTCGGCACTCTGGTCCAGCAGCAGCGCGCGCACGTTACGGTACAAAGTCATCTTTCGCTGCGTGACGAGCTTCGGCGTCAAAGCGTAGATCGGGATGTGGATGCGATGTCGGCTCATCCATAGCGGCGTGGAACCTGAGTCGGTCAAAGCCACGATGGCCTTGCAGCCCAGGTGATACGCCGTAAACAGCGCGCCCATGGCGATCGACTGGTCGATACGCGCAAACGTCGTGCCGGTGAAGTCGGCGTCGAGCTTCACGTCCTCGGCCTTCTCGGCTTCCAGGCATATGTTGGCCATTTCAATGATGGTTTCCAGCGGAAAGCGGCCGGCGGCGGTCTCGGCGCTGAGCATCACAGCATCGGTGCCGTCGAGCACCGCATTGGCCACGTCGCTGACCTCGGCGCGCGTGGGCACCGGATTGTTGATCATCGACTCCATCATCTGGGTGGCCGTGATCACCACCTTGTCGTGCTCGCGGGCCATCCGGATCATGCGTTTTTGCAGCGCCGGCACCGCCGCATTGCCGACCTCGATCGCCAGGTCGCCGCGCGCCACCATGATGGCGTCGCTGGCCCTGAGGATGGATTCCAGGTTGGGAATCGCCTCGGCCCGCTCGATCTTGGCCACCAGGCCCGGCTTGTGGCGCGACTCCGCGCCGGCGACATTGCAAAGCTGGCGCGCCATTTCCATGTCGGTCGCGTTCTTCGGGAAACTTACCGCCACGTAGTCGGCCTGGAAACTCATGGCGGTGCGGATGTCCTCCATGTCCTTGGCCGTCAAAGCCGGTGCCGTCAGGCCCCCGCCCTTCTTGTTGATGCCCTTGTTGTTCGACAAGACGCCGCCCTGCGTGACGGTGGTACGCACCTGTTCGCCGCGGACCGCGTCAACGGTCAGCATGACGAGTCCGTCATTGAGCAGCAGCAGGTCGCCCGCCTTCACGTCCCTCGGCAGCTCCTTGTAGTCCAGGCCCACGCCCTTGAGGTCACCCGGCTCGGTGCGGGACGCGTCGAGCACGAACTTCATGCCCGCCTCGAGATTCACCTTGCCATCGGCGAACTTGCCGACGCGGATCTTGGGCCCCTGCAGGTCGGCCATGATCGCGACTTCACGCCCGGCTCGCTGGGACGCCGAGCGCACCAGCGCAGCGCGGCCGATCTGGTCCTGCGCCGTGCCGTGGCTGAAATTCAGCCGCACCACATTGACGCCGGCGCGAATCATCTGTTCGAGCAGTGCGGGCTCGCTGGAGGCGGGGCCGAGCGTGGCAACTATCTTGGTGGCGCGACGGGCCATGGACTTTCCTTGACTCAATCTCGAATGTTCCGGCAAAGCGGCCGGTGGCGCTTATCCGTTGGCGCGCTTTTGCAGGATTTCGAATGCCGGCAGCGTCTTGCCCTCCAGCACCTCGAGAAAGGCACCGCCGCCGGTCGAGATGTAGCCGATATCCTTTTCGATTCCGTACTTGGCAATGGCCGCCAGGGTATCGCCGCCGCCGGCGATGCTGAACGCGCCCGACTGGGCGATGGCGCGGGCGATCGTTTCCGTGCCGTGCGCAAAAGCATCGAACTCGAACACTCCGACCGGGCCGTTCCACACGATCGTGCCGGCGGATTTCAGCTGGTCCGCGAGCTTGCGAGCCGTCTGCGGGCCGATGTCCAGGATCAGGTCGTCCTCGGCAACATCGCCGGCGGACTTGACTGCGGCCGGCGCATCAGCCGCAAACGTTTTTGCCGTGACCACGTCGGCCGGAATCGGCACTTCGGCGCCACGCGCCTTCATGGCTTCGATCACGGCGCGGGCCTCGGCCACCAGATCGGCCTCCGCGAGGGACTTTCCGATCTTCAAGCCAGCCGCGAGCATGAAGGTGTTGGCGATGCCGCCGCCGACGATGAGCTGGTCCACATTGCCGGCGAGCGCCTTCAGGATGGTGAGCTTGGTCGACACCTTCGCACCGGCGACGATCGCAACCAGCGGGCGCCTGGGATTGGCCAGCGCCTTGGAGATCGCATCGATCTCGGCCGCCAGCAGCGGCCCGGCGCATGCGATCTTGGCGTACTGCGCGATTCCGTACGTCGAGGCCTCGGCGCGATGCGCGGTACCGAACGCGTCGTGCACGAAGATGTCGCAAAGCGCCGCCATCTTGCGGGCCAGTTCGGGATCGTTTTTCTTCTCGCCTTTGTTGATGCGGCAGTTCTCCAGCAGCACCACCCGGCCCGGCTCGACTTCGACTCCATCGACCCAGTTGCGAACCAGCGGCACGTCGCGGCGGAGCAATTCCGCCAGGCGGGCCGCCACCGGTCCCAGCGAGTCCTGCGGTTTGAACTCGCCTTCCTTGGGCCGGCCGAGGTGCGATGTGACCATCACGGCGGCGCCAGCTTGCAGCGCCATCTGGATGCAGGGTACCGAAGCACGGATACGTGTGTCTTCGGTAATCTTGCCGGCCTCATCTTGAGGCACGTTGAGATCGGCGCGGATGAAGACGCGTTGGCCTTTGGCCTTGCCTTGGTTGCAGAGATCGGAAAAACGCAGCACGTTCATGGTATGTCGATTCAGCCAAACCGATCATTTTAGGAGGGTCGCATTGCCGAGCAGGCTATTTCGACAAGTCATCTGCGCAAGGGATGACTTCGCCAAGGACAGCGACCGACTTAGGTCGAAGGGCCAAAATTCATGCCGGCTTGCACATCGAAGCCGCGCAGGAAATCTGCCGCAGCCAGCCTCTTGCCGCCAGCGCGCTGCAGTTGCGTGATGCGCAGGGCACCATCACCGCAGCGTACGTCGATCCCGGACGGACTTGCGGCCACGACCCGGCCGGGCGCACCTTCGCTGCCAGCAGCATCGACGAGTTCGGCGCGCCACAGCTTGACCGGCTCGCCGGCCAGAGCAGTGCTGGCGCCGGGAACCGGGTCGAACGCGCGGATGCGCCTGTCAATCACTTCGGCCGGCTGCGACCAGTCAACAACCGCCTCCGCCTTGTCCACTTTGCGGGCGTACGTCGCGCCCGCTGCGGGCTGCCTGACCGGCTCGAGGCCGCCTTCCGCGGCGAGCTTCAGCGCCCGAACGACGAGTTCGCCGCCCAGCGCGGCCAGCTTGTCGTGCACGGTGCCCGTGGTGTCGTGCGCATCGATCGGCACACGTGCCGCGAGCAGCATGTCGCCGGTATCGAGGCCGGCATCCATCTGCATGATCGTCACGCCGGTTTCGCGGTCACCGGCTTCGACGGCGCGGTGGATCGGGGCCGCGCCGCGCCAGCGCGGCAGCAGCGATGCATGGATATTCAGGCAGCCCAGCCGCGGGACATCCAGGACCCACTGCGGCAGGATCAGCCCATAGGCGGCGACCACCATCACGTCGGCCCGCGCCCGCTCGATTGCCGCCTTGGCAGCGGCCGCCTCTTCCGGATACTTGCCGTCCAGCCGCAAACTGCGCGGCTGCCCGACGGGCAATCCATGCTCGAGCGCGAACTGCCTGACCGGCGAGGGCTGCAGCTTCAGGCCGCGACCGGCGGGGCGATCGGGCTGCGTCAACACCAGCGCAATCTCGAAGCCGGCGTCATGCAGGCGCTCAAGCGCCACCCGTGCGAACTCCGGGGTTCCCGCGAAGATGACGCGCAATTGGTTGAAGTCTGTTCCGTTCGTTGGAAGCGTTGAGGAATTCCGGTCTAGGCCCGGACCGTCTCGCGCCGCGCCTTCAGCATCTTGGTCTTGATGCGGTTGCGCTTGAGCGGGGACAGATATTCGACGAAGACCTTACCCAGCAGATGGTCCATTTCATGCTGGATGCAAACGGCCAGCATTCCGTCGGCTTCGATGGTACGTGAACGCCCGTCGCCATCAAGCGCGGACACCTTGACCGCCGCGGCGCGTTCGACCCCATCGTAGACTCCGGGCACCGACAGGCAGCCCTCATCGCTGACTTGCCTTTCGGCGCTGGCCCAGATCAGTTCGGGGTTGATCAGCACCAGGGGGGCATCGCGCTGCTCGGACACGTCGATCACGATCAGGCGCTCATGCACGTCCACCTGGGTTGCGGCCAAGCCGACTCCATTGGCTTCGTACATGGTTTCCAGCATGTCGCCGATCAGCTTCTTGACGCGCGCGTCGAATGCCTGCACCGGCTTGGCCACCGTGTGCAGCTTGGGATCGGGGTAATAAAGAAGCGGAAGAACGGCCATGGAAAAAACGTCGAAGGTGTCGCTATTTTCGCTACTTTTGCCATTTCCGGCGGGCAGCCGGAGCCATTAACGTTGCCCAATCAAGGGCTTGAGCGCAGAATTGCCAGTACTTTATCAAGACTTTAGACTGCGCTGGGCTCTGCCGGCAGTCGCCGAAAACATGCACCAAGACTGCCCCAAACGAAAGATAGCGCAGCTCATCGCGTTCGGCTTCGAAGTGCCCCGCGCCGTCAACGGCTGGGCCGCGGTGGCGGTCTTGGCTGCGAGCCTAGCGGCGGCGCCGGCGCTGGCGCAGAAATACCCGATCACATCCGGCCAGCGCTCGACGGCTGAGCAGGTCGCCCAGGCGGGTGTGCCGCTATCGGAGCTGGCCACGAACGCGCCGGAGGAATACACCGTCAAGCGCGGCGATACCTTATGGGGGATTTCGGGGCTGTTTCTCAAGAGTGCCTGGCGCTGGCCGGAATTGTGGGGCATGAACATGCAGGAGGTGCGCAATCCGCACCTGATCTACCCCGGCCAGCAGTTGGTCCTCGAAAAAACCAATGGGCGCGCCGTCTTGCGGGTGAGACAAGCGGCCGAGGCTGGCACCGACGCGCCGATAGGCACCATCCGCGTTTCGCCGCGGGTGCGCATCCAACCGTTGGCCGACTCGGCCCTGCCCACGGTGCAAACGCATCTGATCGAGCCATTCCTGGCCGAGCCGCTAATCATCGACGAGGCCGCGCTGCTAGCCGCTCCGCGCATCGTGGCGGCGACCGAAAGCCGGGTCCTGCTCACGCGCGGCGACCGCGCCTACGCGAGGGGACTGGCCACGGCGCCGCTGAACCAGCGCGTCGCGGGGCGCAGCGACGACTATCGAGTCTTCCGCAATGCCCGGCCGCTGAAGGATCCGATCACTCAGGCGATCCTGGGCTACGAGGCCCAGTACCTGGGCAAGGCTTCGCTGGTGCGCAGCGAAGGCTCGGAATTCGTCAGGACCAGCAGCGGTGGGCGCGAGCAGATGGTGGTGCCCGCCACGATCGACATCGTCTCGGCCAAGGCGGAGATGCGGATCGGCGACCGGTTGCTGCCCGAACCGCCGCGCCAGTTCCTGAGCTACGTGCCGCACGCGCCCGCCGGGCCGCTGGACGGCACGATCGTTTCCGTTTACGGCGACGCCGTGTCCATCGCCGGCCAGAACCAGGTGGTGGTCATCAACAAGGGTGTGGCCGACGGCATCGAAATGGGCCATGTGCTGGCCATCCTGAAGGAAGGCGGGCGCCGGGTGGACACTTCGCAGCCGGGCGAGCGCAGCGACATCAAGCTGCCGAATGAGCGCAATGGACTGCTCATGGTGTTCCGTCCCTTCGAAAAGCTTTCCTATGCCCTGATCCTCGAGATCAGCGATACGGTCTCGATCGGCGACCGCGTCGCCCCTCCCCGTTAGTCAAGGCCCGCGAATGGAGCGCGACGAGCTCGCTGCTTGGCTGCGCCTGGACCTGACGTTGGGGAACGCGACCGCGCGCCGGCTGCTGGCGGCATTCGGTTTGCCGCAAAGGGTGCTCAGCCAATCCGAGGCGGCACTGGGCCAACTGGTCAGCTCGGCACAGGCCCGTGCGCTGCACACCGAACACGAGCCGATGGCCGCCCTGCTCGAGGCTACTTGGCAATGGCTCCAGGACGCCCAGGCATCGGGCCGGCGCCGCATTCTCACGCTGTCGGACCCGGACTATCCCGCGGGCCTGCTCAACACGGAAGATCCGCCCCTCATGCTCTACGTCATGGGCGAGGTCCATGCGCCCTGGCCAGCCTCGATCGCAGTCGTCGGCAGCCGCAACCCCACGCCCCAAGGCCTGGCCAACGCCCGGCAATTCGCTCGCAGCTTCACAGAGGCGGGCTTGACCGTGGTGTCCGGCCTGGCGCTGGGCGTGGACGCGGCCGCCCATGAGGGTGCCCTGGAGGGCGCGGCGGCCGGCCAGACCGCAACCATCGCCGTGGTCGGCACCGGGCTGGACCGGGTCTATCCGCGCCAGCACCTGGAACTGGCCCGGCGCATCGAACAGTCCGGCCTTGTGGTCAGCGAATACCCGCTGGGCACGCCGCCACTGGCGGCCAACTTCCCCAAGCGAAACCGGATCATCGCGGGTCTGAGCCAGGGCACCGTGGTGGTGGAGGCCGCACTGAAGTCGGGCTCACTGATCACGGCCCGGCAAGCCGCCGAGCAGGGCAAGGACGTATTTGCGATTCCGGGTTCGATTCATTCGCCGCAATCGCGCGGTTGCCATGCCCTTCTCAAGCAGGGTGCCAAGCTCGTGGATACCGCTCAGGATGTGCTGGAAGAATTGCCACAACCCAATGGCCATCGGCCCAGGGCACCGGCCCAGCAGGCATCATCGGAGCGCAACACCACCGCCGAGCCGCACGACGGTCTTCTGGCCGCGCTTGGCTTCGATCCGGTCAGCCTCGACGCCCTGGTAGCGCGCACGGGCGTGTCCCCGGCGCACCTGCAGGCAAAGCTGCTGGAACTCGAGCTCGACGGCGAAGTCGCGCGGCTTCCCGGCGGCTTGTTCCAGCGCGTCGGCGCCGGTTGAGGCGGGTTCACAACAGCAGGCGGATAACTGTCCAGCCAGTATTCTTTCTGGGCTATATTGACGCATGTTCGAAGTACTCGTTTTCGTGTACGAACACTACTGGCGCGGCGATGCCTGTCCGGAGTCGCAACAGCTCGAGCGCAAGCTGAGCGCGCACGGATTCGAAGCCGACCAGATTCACGCCGCGCTGGTCTGGCTGGACGGGCTCAATCTGGCGGCCCAGAGCATCCGGCTGGACGAACAGCAGGCAGCCGGACCTGCCGCTTTGCAATCAGCGTCCAGCCTTCGAGTCTATTCAGTAGCCGAGCAGTGCCATCTAGGCGCCCAATGCCTGGGCTTCGTTTCGTTTCTCGAGTCGGCCGGGGTCCTGCCGGCAGCGATGCGCGAGATCGTGATCGATCGCGCCATGGCCGCACCGGGCGATCCGGTATCGGTCGACGACCTGAAGCTCATCGTCCTGATGGTGTATTGGAGCTTCGGTGAAGAGCCCGATGCGCTGGTGCTCGACGAACTGTGCGACCCCGCCGAGGGGCGCCTCCCGCATTAAGGCTTCGCCAAGGAGAAAACAAGGCCCGCCAAGCGGGCCTTGTTCTTTACAGTTTCTACTGCAACAGGCGTTCGGGGTTCGCGTCCAGCTTTGCCAGGGCGTCGCGGGTGGCACGCACCGTCAGTGCCTCCTCCTCGGCCGGCAGCAGCAGTCCCGCCTGGAGATACGCCGCCAGCCGGCGCGCCTGGATGAGGTAGCTACGCCCGCCGGGAGCCGCGAACAGGTGCAACTGTTTTCGTTCGCTGCGCCATGCGTACTGCACCTGGGTCGTCGTGCCGTTATGGTCCAGCGAGAACCAGTTGCCCAGTTGCAGCTCCCCGGCCCATGCCAACATCGCCGCGCTCGGCCGCGATCCGCCATCGGCCACCACTTCGATCATCGACGCGTCGATTCCCAGCATCATCTCGATGTTCTCGGCATCCAGCGGAAGCTCGTGGGTCGAATCGTCGCCGACGAAGTCTTCCAGGTGGGCCAGCCGCTTGGCCATCGCTTCGATCTGCGCATGGGGAATCGCTTCGGTCTTGGACAGGAAGGCATCGGCCAGCGTGTCGCCGATCGCCTTGATGTGTCCCTCCTGCGCCTTGCCCTGGATGCCCACTAGCGTCATGCCCTGACGCAGGCGCTGCAACAGTCGCGGCAGATCCTGGATCACGCGCGCCCTTTCATTGCGGTTGGGCTTGGCACTGGCGGCCCAGACCAGTTCGGACGCGGAGTTCTTCAACGCCAGCGTCTCCTCGTGCTGCGGCCCGTTCCTGACGGCGGACAGCGCCAGTACTTCGGCCCAGATCTTGAACAGGAATTCGCGAATCTCCTCGCGCACCGGCATATCGGCCAGCATGCTGCGCAACTCAATGGTGTATTGGACCGCCAGGGTTTCCTTCTGCTCGACCTGCTGGGCCACGGTCACCAGGCGTTGGGTCGGCGCTTTTTCGGTGAGGAACTTCGAGAGGAATTTCTGGAATTCGTCATAAACCAGCTGGAACACCCGCCGGCCGGTTTCCGGATATTGCTCGATCACCTGAACCACACGCTTGATCTCGATTTCCAGCGCCGTACCGCCGATGGCCGCGGCGTCGAAGCCCATCACGCAGGACCCCATACGGTCGATCAGCTGGCGGGCCGGGTGTTCCAGCGAGCCGAAGAATTCAGGCTCGGCGATGGCCACTCTGAGCACCGGCATCTGCAGCCTGGCAAACCAGACCCGTATCGCGGGCGGGATGCGCTCTTCAGCCAGGATGCTCTGGAACATCAATGCGACGATTTCGATCGTTGCCTTTTCGGTGGAAGTTGCGGCCTTTTTCTTGAGCTCGCCGGTACGCCGGCGCAGGTCGATCGCCGCCTCCTGCACCGCCGCGTCGTCATAGACAACCTCTCCCTGCAGGGTGCCGCGGGTCTGCGCCGCCTGGGTCGCCTGGTGCGCCAATGCTTCGGCCAGCGCCGGCGATGGACGGGTCGGCGGGTTGCCGTCGAAGCCTGCCACGCGCTCGGTGAGCAGCCGCTTGAGCTGCCCGAGCACACCGCTCGCCCGCATTCGGGCTCGCGCCAACGGCGGGTTGGACGTCATCAGCCGGGTTTCATCGGCCACGCCACCGGCACGCCGTCCGCCCGCGGGCGCGGCCCCGCCACCCCCGGGACTTGATCCACGCGCACCGGCCCCGTCCTGGCGGGTACCCCCATGGCCACCATATTCGCCATGGTCGTCGTCGCCACTCGAACCGCCGAATCCCCCTTGACCGCCAACGCCACCGCGACTGCCCTCGCCATGCCCTGTTTGGCCCGCGCCGCCTGCATAGCCGCCGGTGCCGCCTTGGTGGCCGCCGCCTTGGTGGCCGCCGCCTTGGTAACCGCCGCCTTGGTAACCGCCGCCACGTTGGCCGCCTGCGTCGCCGGGCGATCTTCCACCACCGTCAGAAAGGCCCCCGCCGGTGTCGTTCGCGTCGGATTGAGGCTCTGCGGCAGCCCGCTCGGTCCTTCGGCCAGGCCCAGCCGTTGTCGTGCCGCGCCTGACCCTTCCGCTCAAGTCGATGTCGCGCATGACGCCCTGCGCGACCAGGTATTCATTGACCAGGCGGTAGGCGTCGGGCACATGCTTGAGCACATGCTGCTGGATCACATCCTGGACCAATGTCCAGGATTCGCGGGACAGCTCCACGGCGTCCCATTGTTCGACCATCAGCTGCGCAAGTGCTTCGGCTCGAAGTATGTCGGTTGTCGCCAGCTCGTCGCCACCCTCCAGGTGCTGCATGCGCAGCCGCAGCGCATTGAGCTCCCAGGTGGCCTTTTCCTGGATCGCCAGGGCCAGCCGCGACGACAGGATCTTGCGCTCGACGACCTCGTCGCCAATCAATTCCAGGCTGGCGGAGTCGAGCCTGACACGTGCAGTCGCCGTCGGCGGAACGATCGCCTGCCGCCAGGCCCTGCCCGTGGCTTCGGCCCAGGCTTTTCCCTTGCGATCGAAGTCCATCATCGCATCGCGGCGCTCGTACATCTCGCGCGAGCTGCCGCTGGTATCGACCAGCTCGACGAACCGGTTGCGAATCGCCTGGACCAGCGGCGGCAGGGCAGCCTGCGCGTGCGCCACGAACTGCTCGCGCGCCTGACGCGCGATCCGCGCGCCGGACCCGGGAGGCTGTTGCGGCGTGCTCGTGCTCATGGTTGCCGCTCAGACGGTGGCGCCCGCGTTCGGGTCGTTCGGGTCCTCGTCCTTGCGGGCGGCGGACTTGACCAGGTCCTCGCGCTTGATGCCCAGCCACATGGCGATGGCGGCGGCGACGAAAACGGATGAATAGATGCCGAACAGGATTCCGATGGTCAGCGCGAGAGCGAAATAGTGCAGCGTGGGGCCGCCGAACAGCAGCATCGACAGCACCATGGCCTGGGTGCAGCCGTGGGTGATGATGGTGCGGCTGATGGTGGAGGTGATCGCGTTATCGATGATCTGCACCGTGTTGAGCTTGCGAAAGCGCCGGAAGTTCTCGCGGATCCGGTCGAAGATCACCACGGACTCGTTGACGGAATAGCCCAGCACGGCCAGCACCGCCGCCAGCACCGCGAGCGAAAACTCCCACTGGAAGAAGGCGAAGAAGCCCAGGATGATGACCACGTCGTGCAGGTTGGCGATGATGGCCGCCACGGCGAACTTCCACTCGAAGCGGAACGCCAGATAGATCATGATGCCCGCCACCACCATGGCCAGCGCCTTCAACCCGTCGGTGGCAAGCTCCTCACCCACCTGCGGGCCGACGAACTCGGTGCGGCGAAGGGTGACGCCGGAGTCGCCGGACTTCAGCGCGGACAGCACCTTTTCGCTTTGCTGGGCCGAGCTCACACCCTTTTGCGCCGGCAGCCGGATCATCACGTCACGCGAGGTGCCGAAGTTCTGGACCTGCACGTCGGCAAAGCCCAGGCCGGCCACGGTGCGCCGCACGTTCTCGACCTCGGCCGGCTGGGAATAGGTCACTTCCATCACGGTCCCGCCGGTGAATTCCACCGACAGGTGCAATCCGCGATTGAACAGGAAGAACACGGCGGCGGCGAACGTGAGGAACGAGATCACGTTGAAGATCAGCGCGTTCTCCATGAACGGGATGGCGCGGTGAATCTTGAAAAACTCCATTTGGACGGGTCCTTCCTACTCAGCGTTCGTTATAGCGGCTTCGCCGTCCGGGCGCCACACCGTTCCGATCGATACCGTCTTGAGCTTCTTCTTGCGGCCGTACCAGAGGTTCACCAGGCCGCGCGAGAAAAACACCGCGGAGAACATCGAAGTCAGAATGCCGATGCAATGCACGACCGCGAAGCCGCGCACCGGCCCGGAGCCGAACGCCAGCAGCGCCACGCCGGCGATCAGCGTGGTGATGTTCGAATCGAAAATCGTCCCCCAGGCGCGGTCATAGCCGGCCATGATCGCGGCTTGGGCCGAAGCGCCGCCGCGCAATTCCTCGCGCACCCGCTCGTTGATCAGTACGTTGGAATCGATCGCCATGCCCAGCGCAAGCGCCATGGCCGCCATGCCGGGCAAGGTCAAGGTGGCCTGCAGCATCGACAGCACGGCCACCAGCAGAAGCAGGTTGACGGCCAACGCCACGCCCGAGAACAGGCCGAACAACAT
Organism: Ramlibacter sp.; assembly: GCA_035571795.1. Classification (GTDB taxonomy): domain Bacteria; phylum Pseudomonadota; class Gammaproteobacteria; order Burkholderiales; family Burkholderiaceae_C; genus Ramlibacter. The sequence goes on along the minus strand of DATNBX010000113.1, from coordinate 71,415 downwards.
GTAATAGACGGCCATGAAGGCGCAGATCACCGCAAAGCCCCATGCCACGCTGTGGAAGCCCTTGGTGATGTTCTCGGCGCCTAGGGTCGGCCCGATGGTGAGTTCCTCGATGATCTCCATCGGCGCGGCCAGCGACCCGGCGCGCAGCAGCAGCGCCACATCGTTGGCTTCAGTGGTAGTCATCCGCCCGGAGATCTGGACCCGGCCGCCGCCAATTTCGCTGCGGATCACCGGCGCGGTGACGACTTCGCCCTTGCCCTTTTCGAACAGCAGAATCGCCATGCGCTTGCCCACGTTCTCCCGGGTCACGTCCTTGAAGATGCGCGATCCCTTGGCGTCGAGGGTCAGGTGCACCGCCGCCTCCTGGGTCTGGTTGTCGAAACCCGGCTGGGCATCCGTGAGGTTGTCGCCGGTCAGGATCACCTGCTTTTTCACCACCACGGCCTGTCCGTTGCGCTCGAGATAGCGCTCGTCGCCGAACGGAACCGGCCCGGTGCCCAGTTCGGCCGCGCGCGCGTCGGTGCCTTCGTCGACCATGCGCACTTCCAGCGTTGCCGTGCGGCCCAGGATGTCCTTGGCCTTGGCCGTGTCCTGCACCCCTGGCAACTGCACCACGATTCGGTCCAGCCCCTGCTGCTGGATCACCGGCTCGGCCACGCCCAGTTCGTTGATCCGGTTGTGCAGTGTGACCATGTTCTGCTTGAGGGCCTGCTCCTGGACCCGGCGCGCGGCTTCAGGCTTGATCGTTGCGGTCAGCTTGTATTCGGTTCCCTCGGCGACATCCACCGTCTGCAGATCGGGAAACTGGTCGACCACTATCGCCTTGGCAGCTTCCAGCGTCTGGGTATCGCGGAACCGCACTTCGATCGCCTGGCCATTGCGGTTGATCCCGGCATGGCGAACGTTCTTTTCGCGCAGGATGCTGCGCAGGTCGCCGGCCAGCGATTCGGCCTTCTTGGACAGGGCCGCCTGCATATCCACTTGCAGCATGAAGTGCACGCCGCCGCGCAAGTCCAGTCCCAGGTACATGGGCGCGGCGCGCACCGCCGACAGCCACTTGGGCGAGGCCGACAGCAGGTTCAAAGCCACTACATAGGACGGATCGCTCGGGTCGGGCACCAGCGCTTTCTGGATCGCATCCTTGGCCCGCAGCTGGGTATCGCCGCTGTCGAGCCGGACTTTGACGGAAGTGCCCTCGAGCGTGACCGCCTCAGGTTTGATGCCGGCCGCGTTCAAGGCCTGCTCGACGCGCGTCCGTGTCGCGCTGTCCACCTTGACGGTGGCTTTGCCGGACGACACCTGCACCGCAGGAGCTTCGCCGAAGAAATTGGGCAGCGTATAGATCGCCCCCACGAGCAACGCAATCACGATGATCGCGTACTTCCAGACCGGGTATCGGTTCATATCGAGGTGAAAACACGGGTGCTGCGCACCGCGTGTCCTTGTTTATTTGATGGTGCCTCGCGGGAGGACCTGCACGACCGCGCTGCGCTGCACCTGCACCTCGATGCCGTTTGCAATCTCGACGCCGAGGTAGACGTCGCCCAGTTTTGTCACCTTGCCCAGCACGCCGCCGGCGGTGGCCACTTCGTCTCCCTTGGCCAGCGCATCGATCATGGCTCGGTGCTCCTTCGATCGTTTCATTTGCGGCCTGATCATGACGAAGTAGAGCACCACAAACATCAACACCAGGGGCAGCATGCTCATCAATGAAGATTGCATGTCGCCACCGGTGGTTTGGGCAAAGGCGGAAGAAATGAACACAGCGGCTCCAAATGGTGGTTTTGTAGAAGTTCGCCCGCAGTGAAGCCGGCACATGTATGCCGCATGGCGAAAACGTTTAATTGTATGTCGCGCGGCCGGAGTAAAAAGTTGTAACTCGGCCCGAAGGTGGGTGAATCGGTACCCCAAAACCTCAAGCTGCCCGGCGTCCAGCTTCAGGCAACTGCCACTGCGCCATCAATTGCTGCCACTGCACCTGCGCAGCGGCCAGATTGCGTTCCTTGACGTGGCCGAAACCCTTGATCTGCTCGGGAATGCGCGCAATCTCGACTGCCTGCGCGTGATTGGCCGCGCTGAGCGAGGCGATGACCTGCTCGAGGCTGCGGCGGTATTGCGACGGAAGGGCTCGCTCGGCGCGGCGCTCCGGCGTGGCGCCAAAGATATCGAGCGGCGTGCCGCGCAAGCCCTTGAGCCGTGCCAGGACGCGGAACGCCGCCAGCATGGCCGGACCGTATTTCTTCTTTTGCAGCTCGCCCTTTTCGTTGCGTTTGGCCACGAGCGGCGGCGCCAGATGGAAGTTCACCCTGTAATCACCTTCGAACATGGCAGCGATCTTTTCCTGGAAGCCGCTTTGTGCGTGCAGCCGGGCAACCTCGTATTCATCCTTGTAGGCCATCAGCTTGAACAGGTACCGTGCTACCGCTTCGGTGAGCGCGGTCTTGCCCAGCGGCGCTTCGGCAAGCCGGACCCTTTCGACGAAGGTGCGGTAGCTGTCCGCATAACCGGCGTTTTGGTAGGCGGTGAGGAATTCCACCCGCCGCGCCACCAGGCCTTCCAGGGTTTCGCGCTTCCTGAATTCCACCACCTGCGCCGGCGCCAGCAAGCTTTGCACCGCAGCCCAATCGTGGGCCGCGCGCCGACCCCAGGCGAAGGCTGCCTTGTTGTTTTCCACCGCCACTTCGTTGAGTTCGATGGCCCGCATCAGCGATTCGCGGCCCAGCGGGATCAAGCCCTTTTGCCACGCATAGCCCAGCATCATCGGATTGGTGTAGATGCTGTCGCCCATCAGCTTGCTTGCCGCCGCGTCGGCGTTGAAAGCGGCCACGCTCTCCGGCCCGACTGCCTTGGCGATTTCAACTGCGCAGGCATCTGCCGGATTGGCCCAGTTGGCGTTCTTCACGAACGCCGCCGTCGGTGCACTGTGCGCATTCAGGGCCACGCGGGTGCGTCCCTGGCGCATGCGCAGCACCGTTTCCGCGCCAGCCGTGACGATCGGATCGCAGCCGATGACCAGGTCGGCGCCGGCCATGCTCACCCGGGTGGTGCGGATGTCGTCCTGCCGCTGCCCGATCAGCACATGACTCCAGGTCGCGCCCCCCTTTTGCGCCAGGCCCGCTGCGTCCTGCGTGACGATGCCCTTGCCCTCGATGTGGGCTGCCATTCCGATCAGTTGACCGATCGTGATCACGCCAGTGCCGCCCACGCCGGCCACCACGATGCCGTACGCGCCTTGCATCGAGGGCAGGAGCGGCTCCGGTACCTCGACGTCGTACGGCGAGGGCGCTTGCGCCTTGGCTTTGCCCTTGAGTTTTCCACCCTCTACGGTCACGAAGCTGGGGCAAAAGCCCTTGAGGCAGCTCATGTCCTTGTTGCAGGTGCTCTGGTTGATGGTGCGCTTGCGGCCGAATTCGGTTTCGAGCGGCTCGACCGACAGGCAGTTGCTCTTGACGCTGCAGTCGCCGCAGCCCTCGCACACCAGATCATTGATCATCACCCGCACCGCCGGGTCGACCAAGGTGCCGCGCTTGCGGCGGCGCCGCTTTTCGGTGGCGCAGGTCTGGTCGTAGATGATGGCCGTCGTCCCTTTGATGGCCCGGAATTCGCGCTGGATGCGATCCAGCTCGTCGCGGTGGTGCACCTGCACGCCGGGGGGCAGTTTCGCTGACGCGTATTTCTCCGGCTCGTCGGTGACGATCACCTCTTGGGTCACGCCTTCCGCCATCAGGCTGTGCGCGATCTGGCTCACCGAATGCCCTTCGGGTCGCTCACCCACCTGCTGGCCACCCGTCATGGCGACCGCGTCGTTGTACAGAATCTTGTAGGTAATGTTCACGCCCGCAGCGATGGACTGGCGGATCGCCATCAAGCCGCTGTGGAAATAGGTGCCATCGCCCAGGTTGGCGAACACATGCTGCTCGGTTGAAAACGGCTGCTGGCCGACCCACGGCACGCCTTCGCCGCCCATCTGCGTGAAGCCGATGGTGGCACGGTCCATCCATACCGCCATGAAGTGGCAGCCGATGCCGGCCATCGCACGCGATCCTTCCGGCACCACGGTGGATGTGTTGTGCGGGCAGCCCGAGCAGAACCACGGCTGGCGGTCGGCCTTGACTTCGAGCACCTGCATCGAGCGCTCCTTGGCTTCGAGCACCGCCAGCTGCGCATCGATGCGCGCGCCCAGGTCACCCTCCACGCCCAGTTTCTTCAAACGGTGCGCGATGGCGCGGGCAATCAGCGCCGGCGACAGGTCGGCGTTGGCGCGTAGCAGCGTATGCGCGGTCGGATTGGCCATCGACCACTCGCCGCCGGAGAAATCGCCCTCCGGCTGGTCGTACTTGCCCACCACGTTGGGCCGCACGTCCGGGCGCCAGTTGTAGAGCTCTTCCTTGAGCTGGTATTCGATGATCTGGCGCTTTTCTTCCACCACCATGATCTCGTGCAGGCCCTGGGCGAATTCGCGGGTACCCTGCGCTTCCAGCGGCCAGACCACACCGACCTTGTGCAGGCGGATGCCCATCCGGCGGCAGGCCTCCTCGTCCAGGCCCAGATCCAACAGCGCCTGCCGCGTGTCGTTGTAGGCCTTGCCGCTGGCAATCAAGCCGAAGCGATCGTGCGGTCCCTCGATCGCGTTGTAGTTCAGCCGGTTGGCGCGAATGTAGGCCAGCGCCGCGTACCACTTGGTGCCGAACAGCCGCGCCTCCTGCTCCAGCGGGGCGTCGGGCCAGCGGATATGCACGCCGCCCGGGGGCATCTGGAAATCGGTGGGAATCCTGATTTGGACGCGAGCAGGATCGATCATGGCCGTGGCGCTGGACTCGACGATTTCCTGGATCGTCTTCATGCCGGCCCAGACGCCTGAGAAGCGGCTCATTGCAAAAGCGTGAAGCCCCAAGTCCAGGATTTCCTGCACGCTGGCCGGAAAGAAAACCGGCAGTCCGCAGGCCTTGAAGATGTGGTCGCTTTGGTGCGCGGCCGTCGAGCTCTTGGCCACGTGGTCGTCGCCGGCCACGGCGATGACGCCGCCCCAGGGCGTGGTGCCCGCAAGGTTGGCGTGCTTGAAGACATCGGAAGTCCGGTCAACGCCCGGTCCCTTGCCGTACCAGATGCCGAACACGCCGTCGAATTTCTGCGTGCCCCGTGGAGCAAAGCCCAGTTGCTGGGTACCCCAAATTGCGGTGGCCGCCAATTCCTCGTTGACGCCCGGCTGGAACACGATGTTCTGGGCCTTGAGGTACTTGCCGGCCTTCCAGAGCGCCTGGTCGTAGCCCCCCAGCGGGGAGCCTCGGTAACCGCTGATGAAACCGGCCGTGTTCTTGCCGGCCTGCGCATCGCGCAACCGCTGCAGCATCGGCAGCTTCACGAGCGCCTGCACGCCGCTCATGAACGCGCGCCCGTAATCGAGCGAGTACTTGTCGTCCAGGGTGACCGTTTCCAGGGACTTGCGGATGTGTTCGGGCAGCGGGGCGTTCATGGACGTCTTGTCTCCAGGAGCTTTTGGGAATTGCGGCCTTGTGGGCCGGGCTGGGGCAGGCGTGCACCGGGTCGGTACCCGCCTTGAGCGGATTGCAAAGTGTATGCCCGCCGCGGCGATATGTGTTTGCTTTTCATGCCCGGGTATCGCCTATCATGGCAAGATTCTTTCTTCAATGGCCCCTTTATGGACACGCTGGATAAGTTTGATGCCGCCATTCTCAAGGAGTTGCAGGCCGACGGGCGCCTGACAAATGCCGAACTGGCGCAACGCGTGGGATTGTCGGCCGCGCCGTGCTGGCGGCGCGTGCGGGCGCTGGAACAGGCCGGCTACATCAAGGGCTATCACGCGGAGATTGACCGCCACAAGATCGGACTGGGCGTGCTGGCGTTCGTGCGGCTGGACGCCAACCGCAACACCGGCGAACTCACGCGCGAGATGGAAGAGGCGATCCGCAAGATTCCCGAAATCGTCTCCTGCCACTACATCAGCGGCGCCGGCACCTTCGAGTTGCAGGTCGTCTCGCGTGACCTGGACAGCTTCTCGCAATTCGCCCGCAAGGTCCTGATCAACTTGCCCAACGTGAAGGACCTGCACACCAGTTTTTCGCTCGGCGAGGTCAAGGCCAGCAGCGCGCTGCCCCTGTCGCATTTGGCCGCGCGCTCGTCTTGAGTTCAGTCGCGCGTGCAGTGCGCCACCAGGGGCGCCAGTGGATAGCGCAGGATCGCTTCGCGGCCACCGGTGCCCAGACCGAATTCGGCCCGCATCCGCGCGTTGCTGTAGACCGTCTGCTGCGGCGTGGTGCCGCCGGCGTCGCGCAGCAACACGTCGCTGCCGTACCGCCCGGCATCGATGGTCGCCGAGTCGTCGGCGAAGCGGACGGTGAACGCGACGCCCTCATCGCAACGGTAATGGTCAAGTGAAGCGGCCGGGTTGATCGGCTCAGTCGAAGCGGGCGCAGCCGGGCTAGCCGACGGGGACGAGCTGGCGGCAGTGGCTGGCACCGGCGGCGCTGCCGGCGCCGGGCCAGTACAGCCCCACAACACGGCCGCTCCCAGGGCGAACACCACGAGTTTCGCCATTACGCACTTTCCTTTGATCGCAAGACACTGGCATTTTGCGGCGACGCCGGCGACTTGGGTAGCCAAGCAGCGCGGCCTGCTTCATCTCGGCCACAGCACCCACAGGCGCAGCGGCTGCTTGAGCCGGCCGGCCAGCTCGCCCGCCTGCGGTCCCCAGCCCGTGAAGTAATCGGCGCGCACAGCGCCGACGATAGCGCTGCCGGTGTCTTGCGCCAACACCAGGCGTTGCAGATTCGCGGCCGGGCCGTTCGATACCAGCCAGACCGGGGTGCCGTAGGGGATGCTGTCCTTGTCGACCGCGATCGATCGGCCCGGCGTCAGTGGCACCCCTTGTGCGCCACGCGGGCCGAAGGCCGAGTCGAACTCGCTGAGCAGTTCCTCGCGAAAGAACACGGTTCGCGGATTGCTCCACAGCATCTCGTTGACCCGTTGCGGGTTCTGCGCGGCCCAGGCCTTGATCCCGGGCCACGATGCATCGCGCAGCGCGCCTTGCTGCAGCAGCCAGCTGCCCACGCTGCGGTACGGCTGTTCGTTGCTAGCGGCAAAGGCCAGCCGCACCGTGCGCACGCTGCCGTCGGGTTCGGCAATGCGGATTCGCCCGGAGCCTTGGACCTGCAGCGCCAGCGCGTCGAGCGGATCGGCGACGTACGCGATTTCGCGGCCGCGCAGGGCGGCGCGCGCCTCGGGCAGCGTTTCGATTTCCTGTCGCGTGTACCACGGCCTGCGTCCGGCCAGGTTCGCCGGCGGGCGGAACAGCGGAACCTGGTGCACTGCCGTCGGTTGGCGGCTTGCTTCGAGCATCGGTTCGTAATATCCGGTCAGCAGCCCTTCGGCCGGGCCGGCCAGCGATTCGACCCGGTACGGCTGCAGCCGCTGCATCATCCAGGCACGCTGCTCCTGGCCCGAGCCGATCGACAGGCGCCGGACTTCGGGACACAGCGCAGCGAAGACAGGGCCGGGCCGTTCGCAACTCTTGAGCCACGCATTCCAGGCCTCATGCAGGGCATCCTCGCCAAAGCCGGGCAGCTCGGACCAGGGTACCGGCTGCCAGCGGCGCTTGCCCTGCAGCAGCGGTGCGGCCGGCGCAGCCGTGTTCGCCGATGCGGGCGGGACAGACGGGGTAGCGGACGGCCTTGCCGGGACTTCATCCGGCGGGGAAAGGGCCACGCTGCCGCAGCCCGCCAGCATTCCTACAATCGCAACATTCCAAACGGAACGGCTCATGCTGCTCATTCTCCTGGAAGCCTTGCTGGCCCTGGTGCTGCTGGTGCTGATCGTCTGGTGGACCATGTTCTCGGGGCGCAAGAAGGGCGAGCCGATGCGGGGGGACGAGGAAGACACTTAGTCAGTGGGGGGCAGAGCACAATTTCGACGAGCGCCTCCTCTGTCGGCAACGCTGCTGTCCTCAATTGTGATCTGACCCCCAGTTCTCAAGCTTGTGGTCTGACACGCAAGGTTTAGAGATGGCGCAGCATGTTGGCCAGTTCGACCGCCGACTTCACTTCCATCTTGTCGAACACCCGGGCCCGGTGCACTTCCACCGTGCGCACGCTGATGTCGAGCTGGTCCGCGATCAGCTTGTTGGGCAGCCCTTCGACAACGAGCCGCATCACGTCGCGCTCGCGGTCCGTGAGGTCGGCCATGCGCGCCTGCAACAGCAGATGCTCGCGGCGCGCCGCCAGCACCTCCTGCGAACGGGCGATGGCGTGCTCGATGCGGTCGACCAGCGCGTTGTCAGAAAACGGTTTCTCGCAGAAGTCGAATGCGCCGCGCTTGACCATGTCGACCGCGGTGGGCACGTCGGCATGGCCGGTCAGGAAAATCACCGGCATCACCTGCACCAGGCCGCGCTCGGCCAGCTTGTCGAACAGCGCCAGGCCGCTCATGCCGGGCATGCGCACATCCAGCAGCAGGCAACACGGCTGCTCCGGCGAAAAACCGGCCTGCAGCTTCGCCTCGAACTCCGCGCCGCCGGGGTAAGCCTCGCTCAGCAGGTGGCGCGAGCGCAGCAGCCACGCCAAAGCCTCCCGTACGCTGGCATCGTCGTCGACGATAAAAACGGTGGCGTTGGTGGAGGGCTGCATCGGGCGGCGCGGGCAGTAGTCAGGAGCTGTCAACCGGCAAAGTGAACTTGAAAATCGTACCCTGCGGACGGTTGGGCTCGAATCCGAGGAATCCCCCATGCTGTTCCACCACGGTACGGCACAGGCTCAGGCCCAGTCCCATGCCTTCGGCCTTGGTGGTGAAAAATGGCGTGAATAATTGCTGCCTCACCTGTTCGGGAATGCCGGGACCGACATCAGCCACCGAAAACTCGAGCCAGCTCTTGCCCGGCGCCGTTTCACCGCCAGCGGCGCGGCACACCTCGATCAGCAGCGAGGGCGCCGCCGCCTTTGCATGGTCCATCGCCTGCATGGCGTTGCGCGCGAGATTGAGCAGCACCTGCTCGACCATGGTGTGATCGCAAAAGATGGCGGGCAGGTCCGGCGTCAGCCGGGTTTCCACTCGCACACCGAGCTTGCGCGCCTGCAAGCTGACCAGCGGCATGATGGCGTCCAGCAGCGCCTGCGGGGCGACCGCCGAGCGCTCCTGGTCACGCCGGCGGACGAAGTCATGAACGCTCTTGATCACCTTGCCGGCACGCTCGGCCTGCTCGGCGATGCGGCGCATCGCCACCTCGATGTCGGCCATCGGATCCGCATCGCCGTCGGCGCCGCTTTCCGATGCCATCTGCGACTTCAGCAGGTTCATCGAACCGGTCGCATAGCTGGAAATGGCGGCGAGCGGCTGGTTCAGCTCATGGCTCAGCAGCGACGCCATTTCGCCGACGGTGGCCAGGCGCGCCGTCGCCTGCAGCCGCTCCTGGCTGGCGCGCGAGAGTTCCTCCACCCGCCGCTGCTCGCTGATGTCCAGGAAGGCGCTCATCCAGCCGGTCTGCAGACCGTCGTGATTGATCAGGGGCGCCTCGATGATCAGCACCGGAAAACGCGAACCGTCCTTGCGCATGAATACCGACTCATAGCCTTCCCTGGGCGGCGCGTGCTCGCTGGACAGGCGCACCTCCTGGCGCTTGCGGTAGTCGCCGGCCAACTCCGGCGGCCAGTACGGCGGCGGCGCCGTGCTTCCGAGCAATTCCTCCGCGGCGAAACCGACCATCTGGCAAAACGCCGGATTCACGTATGTGGTGCGTCCCTGCAGGTCGCGCGCGCGCAGCCCGGTGACGAGCGAATCTTCCATGGCCTTGCGGAAAGCCAGCGCATCGGCCAGGTCCTGTTCGGCACGCAGCCGCCGGCGCATGTCCTTGCCCAGCAGCACCAGCACCGACACCAGCGCGATCGACATCGCAGTGACCAGCGCGGTAAGCACATTGGGGAACACGTCCGGCGCGCCGCGCCAGCTGTCCATCCGCAGGACCATCGTATAGCCGGGCAGGTCCAGCAGTTGCTGCGAGCTGAAGACACGGCTGCCGCGGTGGGCCGCCCCGTGCAACGCCAGCCGGGTACCGTCGGCTTCGGTGAACGAAACTTCCTGGCTGCGCATGATTTGCGGGCCGACCAGCGCCGACAGGATTTCGCTCAGCGAATAGGTCGCCACGATGTAGCCGGTGAGCCGGCCTGCCGTCACCAGCGGCAGGCACAGTTCCATCACTTCCACGCCCAGGCCGTCCAGCAGCGGGACGAAGTAGCTGGCCGAATAGGCCGGGCCGCTGACGCGCCGGCCGTTGGCGCACGCCAGCGCGATGTCGGGCTGGGCGTTGGACCGGCCCAGGCGCGCGAATACCGGGGTGCGATAAGGTGAATCCTCGAATGCCACGATTCCCAGGTCAGCGTCGCGCCATTCGATGCGCACCCATTCGCGGTGTTCGCGCAGCAGCCGGGTCGCCTCGCTGGTCCAGGAGGCGCGCGTCGGATGCCCGGCCTGCAAGGCTTGCAGGCTCTGCACGTTGCGGGTCAGACCCGAGCGGATGTCGATGAGGGCGTCGGACGTGTCGCGTTCCAGCTTGCTTTGCACCTGGCTGGCCTCGTAGCGGCCGGCCAGCCATACCAGCGTGACGAGCAGAGCCGCCACCAATGCGATCAGAAGCGCCCACAGAGCCCAGCGCCGATAAGCCGGAATGCGGCGCGGGCCGAACAGGGTGGGAGCCGCAGACGCGCGCGCAGTGCTCATAGCACCCGGTGTTGCAGCGCCGGCAGTTCCAGGCGCAGCCGCGCCTGGCGGCCGGCATCCAGCTCCGCCGTGACCACGCCGGGTCCTTCGGCGCGTTCGGCCAGCACGCCTCCCCACGGATCGACCACCATGCTGTGGCCCCAGGTGCGCCGGCCGTTCTCGTGCACGCCGCCTTGCGCCGGCGCGATGACGTAGGCGAGGTTCTCGACGGCGCGGGCCCGCAGCAGCAGCTCCCAGTGCGCCTGCCCCGTCACAAAGGTGAAGGCGCTGGGCACCAGCAGCACGTCGGCGGACAAGGCCCGATACAGCTCCGGAAAACGCAGGTCGTAGCACACGCTCAGTCCGACACGCCAACGCTGCCCGTCGACGGACAACTCGAAGGCCACCGGTTCGCGCCCGCCCTCGATCACGCGCGTTTCGTCCTGGCGCTCACTGCCGTTGTCGAACTTGAACAGGTGAATCTTGTCGTAGCGCGCCACGCATTGGCCCGCCGGCGAGAAGACCAGCAGCGTATTGCGCACATGGGCTTCGTCACTGGCGGCCAGGGGCAGGGTGCCACCGGCAATCCAGATCCCAAGGTCCGCGGCCGCCTGCGCCAGAAAGCGCTGCACCGCACCCGTGCCGAAACTTTCGCGCGCCGCCAGCTTGTCGCTGTCGCGCCGGCCCATGAGGCAGAAATTTTCCGGCAGCACGGCCAGCTGGGCGCCGGTTCGCGCCGCCTCCTCGAGCAGGGCGCGGGCGCTGTCCAGGTTGCCCTGCAGCGACACGCCCGAAACCATCTGGACTGCGGCGACCTTCATCAGTTGGGCCTTGCACTGCGCGGGTCATTCGCCGCGTCGGCTCGCCCATCGGCGGCTGACTTGCGACCCACGCGGGTGATGCGCGGGTCCGCCCAGGTGCCGTCGATCTGGAATTCCTGGGTAGCCGCCCGCATGAGCGGCTGGCGCAGGAACATCTGGGCCAGGAAGGTGCCCAGCCCGATGGCCGGGTTGATCACGCTAGCCACGAGCGATGCGGTACCGGCGTTCATTTCCGGGATGACCACTACCTTGATGTCCTGCGTTTCGCGTGCAATATCGGCCTTGCCCTCCATCAGCACAGCCGCATTCACGCCCTTCATCTGAAGATTGTTGGTGGCCGCTATGCCCTGCTGGATGGTGACGTCGCCGCGCAGGAAATCGAACGCGAAGCCCTCGCTGAACACATCGCGAAAATCCAGCGCCAGCCGCCGCGGCAGCGACTGCAGGCTGAGCACACCCAGCAGCTTGGCCAGGCCCGGGTCGGCCTTGAGAAATTGCCCGCCTTCGACGCTGACATAGAAGCTGCCGTTCATCGAAGGGTAATCAAGGGTCAGGGGCGAACCGAGCCACGACACCTGCCCCTCCATGCGTCCGCGGCCGCGGCGCACCATGTCCTTCATGCCGAAGCGTCCCAACAGCTGGCCCGAGTCGGCGATGTCGAGCTTGAAGTTCATGACCGTGCGCCGCCGCTCTCCGGCGGGAGCGGGGCCCGGCCTGGGGCTGCCCGGCGCAACGGCCTGCGCGTTGACAGCAGCCCAGTTGCCGGTCGCGCTGAAACTGGCTTCCGGCATGCTGAGGTTGAGCTTGTTCAGACGCCACTCGCGCACCCCGCCTTCGCGCGCCACTGTGCCGGCGCCGCGGTTCAAGGCGTCGATCTCCAGCCGCCCGAGTTTCTTGCCGCGCAGATCGAAGTCGTCCACCACCACGTCGAGGGCCGGCAATTTGTCGGGCTGCTCGTCCAGCAGTGCCTCGACGTCCTTCGCCGCCGACGCCGCGATCACCAGGCGCGCCAGCCGCGCGTGCACCCGGCCCGCGCCGGCGCCGGCCGATTGCCGGTATTCGACATAGCCGTTGAGCTCGTTGGCATCGACGTTGGCGCGCCAGGTCAGCCCGTCGCGGGAACCGCCGACCACCACGTTATGCAGCGTGCGGCCCCCGAAGGTGAGCTCCTTCGCCCGCACCGCCATGACCGTGGGCAGGTAGCCCAGCGAAGGATTGTCCGCGCCCGCGCGCGCCGAAGCGGCAGGGGCTGGACTGCCGGCCGCGGTGCGGCCCAGCAAGTCTTCCCAGGCATCGAAGTTGACGCTGGCCAGATTGATGTTGGCCATCACTCCCTGCTCCTGCGCCGGCTCGGACTCGCCCGCAGCGGTGCCGACCCTGATGCCGCCATGGAGGACGCGCGGCTCGGCACCGGCGACGTCGCGCAAGTAGGCGATCGACACCGCCCGGCCGAGATCGAGCGAGATCTGGTCGTGCAGCCGCTGCGGCGCGCCGGCGGCACCGACCGGCTGATCACGGACCAGCACATTCTCGTAGCGCAGCGGCAGCGCCGCTTCGGCCGTCTTGCCCAGCGGCGCCGGCAGGTTCAGCGCCAGGCCCTGCAAATTGCTCGACAGCGAGATCTCGGGTACGCCGCGCCGGAACGCCAATGAAAGGGCGTAGGCCGCACTGCCGCTGGCGTCCTTGGCGATCCGGGAAACGAAGCCCAGCTCCTTGGCTTGGCGCAAGCCTTCGGCCGTGAAAGTGCCCTGCGCCCGCAGCACCACGCCGGTCTCGGCGCCGGCGGGCAGCGTCGCCGCGGCCGAGCCTCGGGTTCCACCTTCCAGCCGCACCTCGCCGCCCAGGGCGCGCGCCCGGGCTCCCACCAGCGCAAAGCCGCGCTCGCTGAAAGTCACTGCGCCGAACGATCGTGCCAGCAGCGGGCTGTCGGGACTGATCTGGATGTCGTTGCCGGCAAAGGTGACGGTGCCCCCCACCCTGGACTGCTCCAGCGCCGCAATCGGCAAGTCCAGCCGCAGGAGCACATCGGCATTGCCGCTGCCACTGGACTTGGCCAGGGCGCGGCCGATCAGGTCCGCCACCGGTGAACCGTTGACGATGCTCAATTCCTGTACCAGCGGGCCGCGCACCTGGCCCGTGACGGCCACCGTGGTCGCGCGCCAGTTGGGGATCTGGGCCTCGGCCTTGACCTGCAAAGCCGGCGCGCCGGCGAAGCGGCCCACCGCGCGCCTGACCTGCATGCCGTTGCGCTCGAACACCAGTTCGCCCGACAAGTCGGTCAACGCCGGCCAGGGGCTGGCGGTCTTGGTGACCGAGCGCGGCACGAACGCGTAGGTCACGTCGCGCACATCCGCGGATATCCGGAACTCGCCCTGCCGCGGATCATTGAAAGGAAAATCGCGCAGGTCGCCCTTGACGCGGAACTTCGCGCCGCTGGCATTTCCATGCACCACCGATTCGCGCACGTAATCGCGCGCCCGCTTGGGCACGCCCAGAGGCAGATAGCGATACACCCTGGCGCCGTCGGCGCGGCTCATGCTCGCTTGCAGGTCGAGCACGCCCGGGAAGCGCGCCCGCGCCGTATCGCCGGTGCGCCAGCTGCCGTGGCCCTCGCCCTGCGCATCGATGTTGCTGAACTTGAGGTTGGAGATCGAGGCCGAGATGTCCTGGCCCTTGACCTGCCATTGCAGGTCGGCTGAAAGCTCGTCGATGGGGATCACCGGGTCTTCGAATACGCCCGGCAGGTCCACCGCGCCTTGGCGCACTGCGAGCTTGCCCTTGCCGCCGGCTTGCGTCAGTTCGAAGTCGAGCGCCGCGTCGCGCACGCCGGGCGTGCCGGCTTCCGCCTGGGCAACGCCCGCCGCCGCGCCAGGCCGGGCGGCGATTTCCAGCCGCACGGCCCGCCCGCGGGCTTCGTAGGCTTGCAAGCCATCGAGCGGGCTTTCCCATTTGGCGTGCAGCGTCTCGACCAGCCCCTTCGGGGCGTAGGCCGCGAGCGCGGCGTGGGTGGACGCGCCCAGCGGCAGGTGGGCGGCGATCTGCCCTAGCGCGAACAGGTCAAGATTGTCGGCACGGATTTCGCCCCGCGCCGGACGTTTTCCCTCGGCCGCGGTCCACTGCAGGAATACATTCCCGCCGGGCCAGCGCTGGCCTTCCGCAGTTTCGAACTGCAGCCGCTGGGTTTCGAATTCGAAGCCGCCTTCCAGGCGCTTGCCGCCAACGCGGCCGGAGACGGAACGCAAAGCCAGGGGCGTCAGCGAGGCGCCCAGCTTCGTATTCACGTTGGCCAGCACGATGTCGGCCACGCCGCCGGTCAGGCTGCCGCCCTTGATGTCGGCCCAGGCGCGGACAGCGCCGTGGCCGTCGCTGATCTCGACACCGAAATTCGCGTAGCGCCGCAACTGCGAAACATCGATATGGGCGAAGTCGGCATGGGCCTGGCCATCCCATTCCTGCCAGTTGCCGCGGTGGGTGGACAGCAACGGCTGGCGAAACAGGCCGCGCACGCTGAATCGTTCGCCCCACGCGGCGGGTGGCGTCGCATCGAGCCGCAGCGCGTGCCGGCGCGTGCTGTTGCGCATGACGAAGTCGACCTGGTCCAGCACGAGCGGCGGGGCACTGCGCATTTCGTCGGTCCAGCGCAGCGTCCCGCTGCGGATGACGAACTCGGTCTGCCGGAAAAACCAGTCGGCGGCGCGCCCGTCGTTGCCGCTGTTGCGCGAAAAATCCAGCCCGGCCACGAAGATGCGGCCGCCCGCGTCACGCCGCACGTCCAGCTGGGGGCGATCGATGTAAAGCTGCTCGAATCCGAGGTTCCACAAAGACCGGGGCGACAGGGCCGCCAGTACCCGCGGCAAGCGCAGGGCTTCGCGGCCCTGCGGGTCGAGCAGCACCACATCGTTGAGTTCGATCGAAGGGATCAGGCCTTCGTTGCGCGCGACGATGCCGCCGATGCGCACCGGTACCCCCAGGACGCGCCCGGCTTCGATTTCCAGCGCGGGGCGAAGCTCACCGATTCGGGGCACAATCCACGCGTGAAGCGATCCCCAGGCAACCGCCAGCACCAGCCAGGCAGCGAGCAAAAGCCACAACAACCATTTCGCAACGGTGGCATAAGCCTTCAATGAACCTGACGGAAACGGCGGTGAGGCGTTCATGAAAACGTGGAAGTGGCAGGAATTATGATCCCCGGCGGTGCTTTGGGTTCGCCGCAGGCGGTCGCTTTCCTGTCGGACAAAGGCCCGCACTCAACGCCGGCCGACCGCTCCGCCGGCGCTGCCCCCCTTTCGTCTTACTCCCGATTCGCGCAACGCTTGCGCCGGCGTTACGGCGCCGAACTTTGCCTGCTGCCACCGGGCCATCCAGCGCTGCCGATGATGGCCGTTGCGTACGCTGCCTTGCGCGAGCGCGGCGACGATGCCGGCACTGCCCTGCGCATCCTGCGCCAGCTGGTCCTGGAGCGCCTGATCGGCCTGGACTGCGACCAGCAGGTGCCCCTGGCGGTCGTGACGCGCGCAATGACGGATCTGGCCGAATTCGCGCTGGATGTCGCGTGCAACGAGGCCTGCCGGGACCTCGACGCGCAGCACGGCGCGCCCATCGGGCCGGCCGGCGAGCGCGTGGATCTTTGGGTGGTCGGCATGGGCAAGCTCGGGGCGCGCGAGCTCAACGTCTCCAGCGACATCGACATGGTCTATGTCTATGAACACGACGGGGAGACCGTGGGGCTGGAGCGGGGCCGCGGCCGCATCACGAATCACGAGTACTTCGCCAAGGCCGTGCGGACCATCTTCGGCCTGATCGGGGACACCACCGAGCACGGCTTCGTGTTTCGCGTCGACCTGGCGCTGCGCCCCAACGGCAATTCGGGTCCGTCGGCGGTGTCGCTGGGCGCGCTGGAAGATTATTTCCAGGTGCAGGGACGCGAGTGGGAGCGCTTTGCCTGGCTCAAGAGCCGGGTGGTCGCGCCCCGCGCCTGCGTGCAAAGCGGTGCGGCGCAAGCACTGCGGTCCGCGGTGTTGCCATTCGTGTTCCGCCGCTATCTCGACTACAGCGTGTTCGATTCGCTGCGCGTGCTGCACAAGCAGATTCGCGAGCACGCCGCCAAGCGCAGCGCCGGCCGGCCCGAGCGCGCCAACGACGTCAAGCTGTCGCGCGGCGGCATCCGCGAGATCGAATTCACGGTGCAGCTGCTGCAGGTGGTGCGCGGCGGCCAGTACCCGGAGCTGCGCACCCGGCCGACCTTGCAGGCGCTGCAGCGTATCGCCACGGCGGGGCTGATGCCGCGGGCGACCGCCGACGCGCTGGCCCGGGCCTACCAGTTCCTGCGCCGGGTAGAACATCGCATCCAGTACCTGGACGACCAGCAGACGCACGTGCTGCCGATGGGACGCAGCGACGACGACGGCGACCTGAACTGGATCGCCAGGACCATGGGCTTTGCCGACTGCTGCCCCTTCCTGCACGAGCTGGACACGCATCGCGAGCTGGTGGCGCAGGAGTTCGACACGCTGCTGGGCGCGCGCGCCGGCGAATGCAAGTCGTGCAGCGGGCCCAAGGCGGGCAAGTCCATCGCGCCCGACCTGGACGCGCTGCTGGAGCAGCTGCCGGACAGGCTCCGCGAGCGCATGACCATATGGCAGCGGCACCCGCGCGTGCTGGCGCTGCGCGAGGATGCCCGTGCGCGCCTGTGGCGGCTGATCGCCCGCACCGCCCAGTGGCTGGGTGAGGGCCGCGTGAGCGAGGAGGTCGTCCTGCGCATGGCCGACTGGATCGAGCCGCTGCTGCGGCGCGAAAGCTACCTGGCCTTGTTGCTGGAACGCCCCGGCGTGCACGAACGGCTGCTGCGCGTGTTGGGCGCGGCGCGCTGGCCGGCGCGCTACCTGCTGCAGCATCCGGGCGTGATCGACGAGCTGGCCAACGAGATGATGCTGTCCGAGCGGTTCATGCCGCCGGAGTTCGAGAACGAGCTGGAGCATCGCCGCCGCTCGCTGCAGATCACCGGCGAGGACGATGACGAGGCCCTGCTGAATCTGCTGCGGCGCGCCCACCACGCCGAAGTGTTCCGCACGCTGGCGCGCGACGTCGAAGGGCGGCTGACGGTGGAGCAGGTGGCCGACGAATTGAGCGCGCTGGCCGACGCCGTGCTGCGCGTGACGGCGCGTTGGTGCTGGCAGCGCCTGAAGATTCGCCATCGCGAGACGCCCCAATTCGCCATCATCGGTTACGGCAAGCTCGGCGGCAAGGAACTGGGCTATGGCAGCGACCTGGACATCGTGTTCGTCTACGAGGACGAGGATGAGCGCGCGCCGGAGACCTATGCGGCGTTCGTGCGCAAGCTGATCAACTGGCTGGTCACCAAGACGGCCGAAGGCGACCTGTTCGAGATCGATACGGCGCTGCGACCGAACGG
Organism: Ramlibacter sp.; assembly: GCA_035571795.1. Classification (GTDB taxonomy): domain Bacteria; phylum Pseudomonadota; class Gammaproteobacteria; order Burkholderiales; family Burkholderiaceae_C; genus Ramlibacter. The sequence goes on along the minus strand of DATNBX010000113.1, from coordinate 53,481 downwards.
CAGCTCGGGACTGCTGATCACCACCTTCGAGGCCTACGACAACTACCAGCAGCGGCGCGGCAGCAACACCGCCTGGACCTGGGAACACCAGGCGATGACGCGGGCGCGTTTCGTGCTGGGCGCGGAAGACATGGCGGTCACGCCGGCGGCCCGGCAGCTCGCGGCGCAACGCAGCTTGCGAGAGCGCTTCGACGCCGTGCGCCAAGCCGTGATCACCGCGCCGCGCGACGTGGCCGCCTTGCGCAGCGAGATCATCGCCATGCGCGAAAAAGTGCGCGCCGCCCACCCCGTGCGCGCCGATCGCTTTGACGTCAAGCACAGTCCCGGCGCGATGGTCGATGCCGAGTTCGCGGTGCAGTTCCTGGTGCTGTCGCAAGCCGCGCGGCATCCGGAACTGATCCCCAACGTCGGCAACATCGCCTTGCTGCAGCGCGCCGAAGCCTCGGGCCTGCTGCCGCCGGGCGTGGGCCAGGCGGCAGCGAGCGCCTACCGGGAGCTGCGCCGGGTCCAGCACAAGGCGCGGCTGAACGAGGAACCGACCCAGGTCGCGCCCGAAGCGATGGCGGCGGAACGCGACGCGGTGCTGGCGCTGTGGCGCGCCGTCTTTACGGAGTGAGAGCCTGGCTGGCGGTTTGCGCGCTGCTGGCGGGGGGCAGCGCCGCCGTGGCATGGACATCCGGCATCCTGGCGCCGGCCGACCAGCTGGCCGCGCATCCGCTGGCGTGGCAGGCGGCCGGCTGGTTCATGCGACCGTGGACGCTTTGGACTGCCGCCTGGGTCCACACTTCCGCCGGCAACTTGGGCGGCAACTTGCTGGCGCTGGCAGCCCTGGCGGTGTCCGGCGCGGCGTTGGGCGCCGGATGGCCGGCGGCGATCGCGCTGCTCGCCGCGTGGCCGCTGGGCACGCTGGCGCTGCTGTTGTGGCCGCAAGTCACAAGCTACGGCGGCCTGGGCGGTCCGATTCACGCCGCGGCCATGGTGCTGGCCGCGCTGGCGGCGCGGCGCCCACTGCTCAAGCCGCTGGCGCCGCTGCTATTCGCCGGCATGGGCCTGAAGCTGCTCGCCGAACATGCCTGGGTCCAGCCGGTCGTCTTCAATCCGAGCTGGGGCTTCAACGTGGTGTACGCCGCGCATCTCACCGGCGCGGTGGCGGGCGCCACCTGCGGCTGGATCGCGGGCCGGATGACGCCAGTCGCCAAGGCGGGATGATTCAGCTTTGCTGGCGGATGCGACGCACCAGTTCGGTGGTCGAATACCCCGGCACGAAAGGAATGGCCAGCGCCTTGCCGCCATAGCCCTCGACCAGCGCGGCTTCGGCCAGCTTGCTCATGTCATAGTCGCCCCCCTTGGCGAGCACCTGTGGCTTGAGCTCGGCGACCAGTTGCAGCGGCGTGTCCTCGTCGAACCAGGTCACCAGGCTGACACAGGCCAGCGCGGCGATGACGGTGCCCCGGTCCTGCTCATTGTTCAGCGGCCGATCCGCACCCTTGCCCAGGCGGCGGGCCGAGGCATCGGTATTGAGCGCCACCACCAGGCTCGCGCCCAGTTCGCGCGCCTGCGCCAGATAGACGACGTGGCCCCGGTGCAGGACATCGAACACGCCATTGGTAAAGACGACAGGTCGCGGCAGGGCCGCGACGCGAACCGCGGCGTCGCTGCGCGCGACGATCTTGTCGGCGAAGGCTGGGGCGGGCACAGATTCCGTCACGCCGCGCTGGGCGCCGGGCCTGTCGGCGCCCCGCCCTGGATAAGAGAGGCGGCCACTTCCTTGCGGTAGCGGTTCAGTTCCTGCACGGTCTTGAAGCTGCGGTCCATCAGCAGGCTCATGTTGTGCAGTATCCGCTCCACCACCTTGCCTTCCCAGACCGCGTCGAAATCGATCTGCCGGTCCAGCCAGTGCTCGAGCCACTGCGGATTCGGCAGGCGCGATTGGACGGTGTCGCGCGGGAACAGGCTCTTGTTAACGTGCAGGTTGGTCGGATGGAGCGCCTGGGCCGTGCGGCGCGCGCTGGCCATGAGCACACCGACCTTGCTGAACGCCGCCTTGGCTTCGTTGCCGAAATTGTTGATCGCGCGCTTCATGTAGCGCAGGTACGCTCCGCCGTGGCGGGCCTCGTCTTGCGACAGCGTCGTATAGATGTGCTTGATGACCGGCTCGGTATGCCACTCGCTGGCGCGGCGGTACCAATGGTTGAGCCGGATCTCGCCGCAAAAATGCAGCATCAAGGTTTCCAGGGCCGGCGCAGGCTCGAATTCGAAGCGCACATCATGCAGTTCCTGCTCGGTCGGCACCAGCTCCGGGCGGAAGCGCTTCAGGTACTCCATCAGCACCAGCGAATGCTTTTGCTCTTCGAAAAACCAGATCGACATGAACGCGGAGAAGTCGCTGTCGTCCCGGTTGTCGCGCAGGAACATTTCGGTCGCCGGCAAGGCCGACCATTCCGTGATAGCGTTCATCTTGATCGTCTGCGCCTGCTCATCGGACAGTTTGGCCGGCTCGAACTGCGCCCAGGGGATGTCCTTGTCCATGTCCCAGCGGACGGACTCGAGTTGCTTGAACAGTTCGGGGTAGAGCATGACGGTCTTTCTTGACTGCCACATTCTAGGCGGGGTAGGTGTCAACAATGCCACTCCGGCGGGCCTTCCACACTGACACGAAATGCCGAACAGGTGACCTCATGCTGAAGACTTTGCGTCTCGTTGGTTTCATTCTGATGCTGGCGGCGTGGCTCGGCGCGGCCCCGAGCCACGCCGCCGATGCACCCGCGTGCCCGGCAACGCTGAATCACGTCTTCCCGCGCCTCCAGGATGAAAGACCGCAATCGCTGTGCCAGTACAGCGGCAAGGTCCTGCTGGTCGTCAACACCGCCAGTTATTGCCACTTCACGCCTCAATACCAGGGCCTGGAAGCGCTTTATTCAAAGTACAAGGAGCGGGGCCTCGTGGTGTTGGGCTTTCCCTCGAATGATTTCGCCCAGGAGAGCGGCGGCAACCGGCAGATCGCCGATTTCTGCGAGAACACCTATGGCGTGAAGTTTCCGATGTTTGCGAAGAGCGCCGTGCGCGGGGCCGACGCCAATGACCTGTTCCGCCAGCTTGCCCAGGCCACCGGCCGCCAGCCGCTGTGGAACTTCCACAAGTATCTGAATGCACGTGACGGCAGGGTGGTCGCGAACTACACCAGCTTCACCGCGCCGGACGACGCGAAGCTGCTCAAGGACATCGACAGGCAGCTCGCGCAGAAGTAAGGCGGCGAGGACCCGGCCCGCCACCGGACGAGGTTCACAAAAATTTACCTCGCGGCGAGCACCGGCATTGGAACCGGCCGCTTGCGCCGCACTCTATCCAGGCACGAGGCAGACTCGTCAAGAACATAGTTATTGCTGCGAAGCCTTCCGGGAGCAGTTAGCCCGGTTGCAATCCTGGAGCGACTCTTCTCCTCCTCCCTCCCTCCCTCCTTCGTTCCGGGGCGCTTCGCGGCATTTTTATTTATTCATTCTGAAAACGCTGCTGCGTTTTCAGAATGGTTTGATCAGATGAGAAAAGTCCGGCAAGGCCGGACTTTTCATTGAGGGCCGCCCTGCACGCTGTTCCGAGGCGGCCAGTGCCCCCGCCGGGAAAAGGACCCGCGGCCGGTGCCCCCTGCGGGAGCAAACCAAACGTGGTGCGAGGCTACTCCGGCCGGCTGTCGATGAAGCTGGTGCGCTGCATCAGTTTCTCTTGCAGCCTGACCAGGTTGGGATAGTCGCCACGCCAGTCGATGTCGGGGAAACGAAAATCCAGGTAACCCAGCGCGCAGCCCACCGCGATATCGGCCAGGCTGAGGTAGATGCCCGCGCAAAACGGTTTCTCGCCCACTCCCTGGCTCATGGCCTTCACGCTGGCATCTACCTTCGACAACTGCCGGTCGATCCAGGGCTGGCAGCGCTGCGTCTTGGCGCGGCCGGGCCAATTGGATTCCAGCCGCGCCAGGATCGCGGCGTCCATCACGCCATCGGCCAGCGCCTCCCAGGTCTTGACCTCGGCCCGTTCGCGGCCCACCGCCGGAATGAGCTTGCCCACCGGCGACAACGTGTCCAGATATTCCACGATGACGCGCGAATCGAACAGCGCCTCGCCGCCTTCCATGACCAGGCAGGGGACCTTGCCCAGCGGATTCGACTGGCCGATCGTGGTCTCGGCAGCCCACACGTCCTCGGACACGAATTCGTAGTCCAGCTTCTTTTCGGCCATGACGATGCGCACTTTGCGCACATAGGGGCTGGTAGTCGATCCGATCAGTTTCATCAAGGGCTTTCTCTGGCAAACGTTCGAGTTGTCGCGGTTGATTCATTTTAGCCAGCACATCCCGCAAGCCATGCCGCGTGCAGGGCCCGCTGCAGGAGCTGCGGGCCTTTCGGACTTCGTGCCGCTGGTTTTTTGTGGCACGCGCACGACAGCATCGGCGTTGCGTCCCGGCGCAGGGCCGCGCCTACAATCGCTGCCATGACGCTTTCCACGATCTCCGCCCTGTCGCCGCTGGACGGCCGCTACGCGGGGCGGCTCGCGCCACTGCGACCTCTGATGAGTGAGCACGGCTACATGCACAAGCGCGTGCAGGTGGAGATCTGCTGGTTCATCGCCCTGAGCGACGCCGGCTTCGCCGAATTCAGGCCGCTCAGTCCCGGCGCCCGCACTTACCTGCTGGGACTGGTGAAGAACTTCTGCGAGGCCGACGCCACCGCCATCAAGGAGATCGAGAAGACGACCAACCACGACGTCAAGGCGGTCGAATACTGGATCAAGTCGAAGTTCGAAGCCAGGCCCGAGCTCAAGGCCGCAAGTGAATTCGTGCACTTCGCATGTACCAGCGAAGACATCAACAATACCAGCCACGCCTTGCAGCTCAAGGGCGCGCGCGACATGGTGGTCCTGCCCGCGCTGGACGCCGTCATCTCCAAGCTGCGCCAGATGGCGCATGCCTATGCCGACGTACCGATGCTCAGCCGCACGCACGGGCAGACCGCCAGCCCCACGACAGTGGGCAAGGAAGTGGCCAACGTGGTGGTCCGCCTGGCGGCGGCGCGCGACAAAATCGCGGCGGTGAAGCTGATGGGCAAGCTGAACGGCGCCGTAGGTAATTACAACGCGCACCTGGCTGCGTGGCCCGACTTCGACTGGGAGTCGTTCTGTCGCAAGCTGGTGGAAACGCCGGAACCGCTGGGACTGGGACTGAATTTCCAGCCGTACAGCGTACAGATCGAGCCCCACGACTATATGGCCGAGCTGTTCGACGCCGTAGCGCGGACCAACACCATCCTGATCGACTGGTCGCGCGATGTCTGGGGTTACGTCAGCCTGGGATATTTCAAGCAGCGCCTGCGCGAGGGCGAGGTCGGCTCCTCGACCATGCCGCACAAGGTCAACCCGATCGATTTCGAAAACGCCGAGGGCAACCTCGGGCTGGCGAACGCCCTGCTGCGGCACCTGTCCGACAAGCTGCCGATCTCGCGCTGGCAGCGCGACCTGACTGACTCGACCGTGCTGCGCAACATGGGTGTCGCCCTGGGCTACGCGGCGCTGGCTTACCACTCGCTGGGGATCGGCTTGGGCAAGCTCGAGCTCAACGAGGAGGCCCTGGCCGCCGACCTCGACGCGTCCTGGGAAGTGCTGGCCGAGCCGATCCAGACGGTGATGCGGCGCTTCGGAGTGCCGGGCGCTTATGAGAAGCTGAAGGAGGTCACGCGCGGCAAGACCGTGCACGCCGAGGAATTGCATGCGTTGATTCGCTCGCTGGAAATTCCGGCCGCGGAAAAGGCGCGGCTGCTGGCGCTGACCCCCGGCACCTATACGGGCAAGGCGGCCGAACTGGCCAAGAGGGTCTAGTGCCTGCAGCCTGATGGCCCTCAAGTCCACCATCTTCAGGGCGAGCCTTGCCATCGCCGACATCGATCACGGGTATTACGCAGACCACACGTTGACGCTGGCCCGGCATCCGAGTGAAACCGATGAACGGATGATGATCCGCCTGGCCGCGCTCGCGCTCAATGCGCACTTGGTGCAGACCGAGTGCGGCGGTGACGCGACGCTGGCATTCGGCGCCGGGCTTTCGAATCCGGATGACCCCGATGTGTGGTTGCGCGACTTCACCGGCCGGACGCGCCTGTGGGTCGAGGTGGGACAGCCCGAGGAAAAGCCGCTGGCCAAGGCCTGCGCCCGGGCCGACAGCGTCAGCGTCTATTGCTTCCACCACGCGGCCGAAGTGTGGTGGCGCGGCATCGAAGGCAAGCTGTCGCGCCTGCAGAACCTCAGCGTGCTGCGGATTCCGGCCACAGCATCGCAGGCGCTGGCTGCGCTGGCCCAGCGCAGCATGCAATTGCAAGCCACGCTGCACGAACAAACGCTGACGCTCAGCGACGGTAGCCGCAGCATCGACCTCGAACCGCTGCGCTGGAAATAAGGCCAGGGAGGCTCTGAACAAGTCATGCCGCGCGCGTGGCAGCACTTATTCAGAGCCTCCCTAGCGCGGCATCAGACGGCCGCAGCTCCAGCACTGCTCGAATCCGCCTTCCACCAGCTCGCCACACTGGCACAACCAGCGCCGCTGCGGCGCCTGTTGCAGGTCGCGCAGGAAAGCGCGCGCTTCTTTTTCCTGTTCGTCATGGACCAGCCAGACTTCGGGCAGGCATTGATCCGGCGGCAGCTCTCCCGCCGCCGCGCCCAGGTAGTAGCGCTGCATAGCCGCCTCAATGCCGGCCTGGCGCAGCGCGTCGATCCAGAGCGCGGCGATCGCGATATTGGGTGCCTGGGTCAGCCGCAGCATCGGGTTTCCCTTTTCTCGGCGCGCGGCGTAACGGCGCGCAACTGCTGGGGATGATAGTGCCCCCCGTCGCACCAGGAGCGGGCCCGTGCTCTAATCAGCGGGCGAAGGGGAGTAGCTCCCGCCTGTTGCAGCAAAGATAGGGCCTGGAAATTCCCGGGGTCTTCTCGCAGCAGGTATCGGCAAATCGTCAAGACGAAGCACACAGCTTCCGGTTTGCCGGGCACATGTCTGCATGAATCCATGCCGAGCAAGACCTTCGACAGGAAACCTGATCCAGGTCCGGTCGAAGCGTGCTGTCGTGATTCGCGCAATCCCAACTCGCTTCCTGGGCGGACCTGCATCGGGTTGTTGATCAACTCAACCCGGAGTGCTGCAATGGAGTTCTTGTCTGCCGGCTGGTGGTCGGCGCTGCTGGCCATCGTTCTTATCGATCTCGTGCTGGCGGGGGACAATGCGATCGTCATCGCATTGGCGGCTCGCAGCCTGCCCCAGCGGCTGAAACGAAGAGCCATCGTCTGGGGCACTCTTGGCGCCATCGTCGTACGCGCGGCGATGACGGTCGGCGTGGTGTGGCTGCTCAGAATTCCCGGCCTGATGCTGGCGGGCGGATTAGGGCTGGTCTGGATCGCCTACAGGCTGCTGACCGACAAGGCCGGGACCGGCCACGAGGGCACGGTCGCCACCACTTTCTGGGGCGCCATGAAGACGATCGTCGTCGCCGATGCATTGATGGGGATCGACAACGTGCTGGGCATCGCCGGCGCGGCGCATGGGGCCTTCGACCTGGTTGTCATCGGTCTGCTGGTGAGCGTGCCCATCGTGGTCTTCGGCAGCACGCTGGTGCTGAAGATGGTGGAGCGGTTCCCCCTGATCGTCCACGCGGGCGCGGCGGTGCTGGCCTTCACGGCGGCGCGCATGATCGTCGGCGAGCCCCTGCTGGATCCATTGTTCGATCACACGGCCGCGCGTTGGATCACGTATGTCGCTACGGTGGCCGGCGTCCTCGCTTGGGGCGGGTGGGCCACGCGCCGCAGGGCCGTCGGCATGCCGGCGGGACGCTCCGGAGCCGATCCGTGATGCGCGGCGGCGGCGTGGGCAGGGGTGCCGCCGGTGTATCCTTGCCGCCCATGATCAAGCTCCTCGTGAAATGGCTGCTCAGCGCGGCCGCTTTGCTTTTCGTCGCCTTCATCTACAGCGGCGTCGAAGTCAAGAGTTTCTCCGCCGCTCTGATCGCCGCCTTCCTGATCGGGCTGCTGAACGCGGTGGTGCGGCCGATCCTGGTGCTCTTCACGCTCCCGGTCACGGTCGTGACACTGGGACTTTTCCTTTTCGTCATCAACGCGCTGATGTTCTGGGCCGCTGCCGAAGTGCTGTCCGGCTTCCATGTGCGCGACTTCGTCGCCGCCCTGATCGGGTCGGTGATCTACTCGCTGCTGGGGATGGTCATCGAGTCAGCGCTCGAGAGCCTGTTCGCGAAGAAGTGACTCCACCTGCCTGGCACGGGTATCGATGATCGACGCCTCGATGTGGTCGGCGCCACCGGCACTGGCCTTGCGGGCCAGCTCCTGCGCCGCCTTGAAGCGGTCCATCGCAGCCTGGTAGTCCAGGTGCGCCACCTGGGCTTCCGCGTCATCGCGGATCGCTCGCATTGCCTGTCCCTGGGCTGCATGGGCGGCTCCCAGCAGCTGCCAGGCCTGGGCGTCGCGCGGATGCAGTGTCACCCAGGTTTGCAACCGCTGCGCCGCATCGCCCGCGTGACCGCTGTTCACACGCGCCTGCGACCAGAGCATCACTTCGGGGCGGCTACCGGAAGCCGCGTTGAGCGCCGCTGCTGGCCCGGCGTTGCCCGCGGCGAGCGCCACCTCGGCCTCCAGCAAGCGTGCCTGGCGTGCCGCGCGCTCGTCGCCTGCGGTCAGGGCAGCCAGCTTGCCGGCCAGCCGGGCGGCAGCCGCCGGCTCGCGCAGCTTGGAGCTCGCCAAGGCGGCCGCATACAAAGTGCCCGCTTGCCGGGCCCGGGGGGCTGCGGTCAATTGCGCGCCCTCGGCCTCGCGGGCATAACTGTGCAGTCCGTCGGCACCCGGATTGGACAGGACCCGCGAGCGTGCGACCATCATCGCGTGCACCAGATCGGGCGCCGCGGCAGCCGGCCGGCCGGCCAGTTGCTGGCGCGACTGCATGTCGGCCATGCGCTCGGTCGTCATTGGGTGGGTGCGCAGGTAAGGAAAGGCGCCGTTGTCGTTCAGGCGTGCCGCCTGCTGGAGCTTTTCGAACATCGTCACGAAACCCTGCGGCTCGTAGCCGGCCTGGGTCATCACGCCAAAGCCGACGCGATCGGCCTCGCGCTCCATGTCGCGCGAAAAATTGAGCTGGTTCTGCATCGCCAGCGCCTGCCCGCCGGCCATCATGGCACTGCCGGCTTCCGGGTTCTTGCCGGCGGCCAGCGCGCCCAGGATCATGGCCCCGATCATCCAGGGAGCCTGACGGTTCTGCTGGGTCATCAGACGCGAGATATGTCGCTGGGTCACGTGACTGAGTTCGTGGGCCAGCACCGACGCCAACTCGTCGCGCGTGATGGTGACATTGATGAGCCCCAGCTGCAGGCCGAGCCAGCCGCCCGGCAGAGCGAACGCATTGATGATGCGGTCCTTGCCCAGCAGCACCTGCCAGGCAAAGCGGTCATCGAGTTCCGCGGTCAGTTCTCCGCGCGCGCGCGCGGCATCCAGCAGCCGCTGCCAGATGTCATGGATGTACTCGTCCAGGATGAGGTCGTCGATGTAGTCGGGATCGCGGTACAGCTCGCGCGCCACGCGTTCGCCAAGTTTGCGCTCCTCGCTCGAGATCATCTCGCTGGTGTCGCCCAAGGTGGGCAACTGGGCTTGCGCCAGCCGCGACGCCGGCAGCGCGCAAGCCAATGCCAGCAACGCCGCCGCCGGCCATCGCTTCGTGACGCGTGCGCCGCGGCCCGGGCCGCTGCGCTCTTTCCAATTCATCATGGCCGTATGATGCTAGAAGAACATGAAGCGGGCGTAAATGGTTCTTTTCTGGCGCTTTCTCGCACCATGAGTTCTCTGACACACTTCGATGCACAAGGCCAGGCCCATATGGTGGACGTTGGCGGCAAGGCCGACACCCGGCGGGTAGCGGTCGCCTGCGGCCGTATCGAGATGCTTCCCGCCACGCTGGCGATCATCGAGTCAGGGACGGCAAAGAAGGGCGACGTTCTTGGCATCGCCCGCATCGCCGGCATTCAGGCCGCCAAGAAAACCAGCGATCTGATTCCCCTGTGCCATCCGCTGGCGCTTACCAGGGTGGCGATCGATTTCGCGGTTGAGAAGCCGGCTGCCGGCGCGCGGCCAGCCATCGCTTGTACAGCCACGACCGAAACGGTGGGACCCACCGGAGTGGAGATGGAAGCCCTCACCGCCGTTCAGGTGGCGCTTCTCACCATCTACGACATGTGCAAGGCGGTGGACCGCGGCATGGTGATCACCGATGTGCGCCTGCTGGAAAAGCAGGGCGGCAAGTCCGGGCACTACGTGGCGGGCTGAGCCTTCGCCGCCGATCCGGCCTGGGCCGGCACCGAATGGCTCTCTGACCATTTTGCATAAGCCTCGGGGAACGCCGCGCGATAACGGGCGACGTGCAACAGCGCCTCGTCATACCGCTTCAGAATGACCGCGCTGTCGATCAGCTTTTCGATCACCCGCGGTTCGGGCGAATAGTGCAGCATGGCGGCCGCGGTGTCGAAAGTCCACTGCGCGTTGGCGTGTGTGACGGGTGTGATCGTCAGTTCGGCAAAGGCGGCCTGGTTGCGAAAGAGCCAGGACTTGCGGATTTTCGGCAGGGGATCCTCGTATCCCGCGGCGCGCGCTTCCGGCGGCAAATAGATCTGGCTGACGCGCCGGTAATCCCAGGCAGCATAGGCACAGACAGCGGCCGCGGTTGCCATGAGTGCCATGGACGCGGCGGGCGCCCAAGCTGCCGGCAGCGCTTTCGCCGAGCGCGACCCGGCCGGCCAGAGCAGGCCCAGACACAGTCCGAATGCGATCTGGAACGGGCCGTACCAGAGGGGATATTCGAGCAGGCTGTGGACGGCGATGACTACAAGCACCGCCCAGGCCATCTGGCGGGCCGGCTCAGCCTCAGTCCAGGGTCTGGCTCGAGCGGCCGCCCACAACACGCCAGAGCAAATCAACAGCGCGGCGGGAACTCCCAGTTCGACCGCCAAATGCAGCGGCAAGTTGTGCGCGTTGTCCAGGATGTCGCAAAATCGCGGCCCCTCGTACAGCGTCATGTAATGGGCATAGTCGAGATTGCCCCAGCCCCAGCCCAGCCAGGGCTCTTGCCCAATCAGGTGCAGCACGTTCGACCACAAGACTGTGCGGCTGCTGCACGCGTCGATCGCCGCTGCGCGCTCCCACAGGTGGTGTCCCGCAACGCCGGTGGCCTTTGCAAGCAGCCACGGCAGGATCAAGGCCGCCAGAGCGTACGCAAGCAGTGCCGCGAACCACAGCGCCATGCGCTGACGGCGCGCGCCACCCCAGCCGAAAGCCAGCAGGCCCAACAGCAGCACTTGGAGCAGGCCGGTTCGTGAGGTGGTTGCGGCATTGCCAACCGCAAGCCACGCCATCGCCACCATGGGCACCAACGCGGGGCGGCCCGAGGGCCATCGCGGGGCGAGCCAGAACAGCGATGCCATCCCGATCACGGTGAGCGAGGCGAACTGGTTGCGTTGGCGCAAATTGGCATACGCCTCACCGGCGGCCGAGGCGTTGATCCAATCCGGCGCGCCTCCGGCAACACCGAAGTACTGAGCCAAGGCCATGCCGGTGCTGATCGCGGCGCCGAGCAGCCAGGACAAGGCGATCACTCGCACGAGTTCTTGCCGATCATCGTGGCCGCCAGCCGCGACGCAGCCTGCCATGTACATCAGCAGGCAGGCTGCCGTCAGCGCCAGGGCTTCGGGAGACAGACCGCTGCGGGCCAGGTCCCAGCCGCACAGGGCGCTCAAGCCCAGGCCGACCGCCAAGCGCAGTGCCGCCGGTCTTTGCATCCCGAAGGCAAGCGCCGCGCAAGCGGCGCTGACCAGCCATGGCTCGACCGAAGTTGAAGGGCCGCCGGCGCGCGGATTGAGCCACGGCAGCAGCAGGCACAGCAGGCACAACATCGACCGAACCGGCGGCGTGCCCGCGGCGCCTGTCAATCTTGCGAGGAAGAAACGCGCACCGCTCACCGGACTGCTGCGGCAAATGGGAGCGCCGGCGTCGCAGCTCCCCATTCGGTCAGCCACTCGTGGTCATTCACCTACAACACCATCGATTGCCACGTGGAAACGCCACAACGCGCGGGTTTGCATAGCTCTATTTTGCCCCAAGGCAGATGGGACTGCTACAGTAGCCGGGATGTTCCAATTCAGCGTCTGCGCATGCGGGCCAAGCCTTGATTTTCGCCCTTGGGGCGGCAAGAGCGCGAACAGGAACGACGCATGGAAATGATTGCAATCATCGGCCTCGGATATGTCGGTCTTCCGCTTGCGGTCGCATTCGGCAAGCTGATGCCGACCATGGCGTACGACCTGTCGGCGCAAAAAATCGGGAGCTATCGCCAGCATATCGATCCGAGCGGTACCGTCGCCGGCCATGAAATGCGCGCCGCGGAAAAGCTGACCTTCACAACGGACCCTGCCGATCTGGCGGGCGCCGATTTTTTCATCATTGCGGTGCCAACCCCCATTGACGCGGCCCGCAACCCCGACTTCGCACCCCTCATCCGAGCCAGCGAAAACGCAGGGGCGCACCTCAAGGCCGGAGCGACGGTCATATACGAATCCACCGTGTACCCCGGCGCGACGGAAGAGATTTGCATTCCGGTACTCGAGCGTGCATCGGGGATGAAATGGCGACGCGATTTTCACGTCGGCTATTCCCCAGAGCGAATCAATCCGGGCGACAGGCAGCATGTTCTGTCGAACACGGTCAAGGTGGTATCGGGAGACAGCCCCGCCACGCTGGAACGTGTGGCAACGCTTTATGAGCAGGTGGTTACCGCCGGTGTGCACCGGGTCTCGTCGCTCAAGGTGGCCGAAGCTTCGAAGGTCATCGAAAACACCCAGCGCGACCTGAACATCGCGTTGATGAACGAGCTTGCGTTGATTTTCAACATCCTCGGACTGGATACGCTGGAGGTACTGGAAGCCGCCGGCACGAAGTGGAACTTCCTGCCGTTCCGTCCGGGCCTGGTCGGCGGGCATTGCATCGGCGTCGATCCCTACTACCTGACTTACAAGGCCGAAATGGTGGGCTATCACCCCGAAGTGATCCTGGCCGGACGGCGCATCAATGACGGGATGGGCAAGTTCATTGCCGAACAAACGGTCAAGCAATTGATTCAGGCCGGCAGCCATATCAAGGGCGCCAAGGTCAATGTGCTGGGGATTACGTTCAAGGAGAACGTGCCGGACCTGCGGAATTCAAAAGCCCGGGATCTGATCGCCGAACTGAGCGCGTATGGCGTCGACGTGTTTGTGCATGATCCGGTCGCCGACGGGGACGAGGCGCGCCGGGAGTATGGGATCGAGCTGGTGGCGTGGGAGTCTTTGCCGCAGGCCGATGCGGTGATCGTTGCCGTGGCCCACCAGGACTTCTTGTCGAGACCTCACTCGGCGTACGTCGAGCGTTTGAAAGATGGCGGATGCTTTATCGACGTGAAGTCACAATTTGATTGCGCCAAGCTGAGCTGCGCGGGCGTACGGGTATGGCGCCTTTAAGTTCTTCCTGAGTCATGAGTGCCGCCGCGTTCAATCCTTTGCGGATTTTTTCCGATATCTGGCGCCACCGCTACCTGCTCGGCCAGCTGATCAAACGGGACGTGCTGCTGCGGTACCGAGGCGCGATGTTTGGTGTTTTGTGGATCTTTTTGAGTCCGCTATTCATGCTGGCGATCTTCGCCTTTGTCTTTGGCCAGGTCTTTCAGGCACGCTGGCCCCAGCAAAATAGCGGCCTGCCTTTCTGGCTGCTGCTCTATAGCGGGCTCATCACCTTCAATATTTTTGCCGAAACGGTTTCCCGTGCGCCGACGTCGGTGCGCGGCTATCCCAGCTTCGTGAAGAAAATCATCTTCCCAGTGCACATACTGCCGGTGGTGCCGCTTGGCGCGGCGTTGGTGCATGGGGCATTCAACATTCTCATACTGTTGGGAGCGCTCGCCTGGACGGGCAGCCTGCACGGTGAAATATTGCTATTTCCGTTGTTGCTTCTCCCGGTGCTGCTGCTCGCACTCGGAATTTCCTGGTTTGTGGCGGCGTGGGGCGTGTACATAAAGGATATGACTCAGATCGTGCCGATGTTCGTGCAGATGCTGATGTTCTTGTCGCCGGTGTTCTATCCCGCCAGCGCTGTGCCTCCGACGTTGCGTCCGATCTATCACTACAACCCCTTGGGCGTGGTGATCGAAGCCACTCGGTCTGCGGTCACGGGTCAGCCAATTGAATGGAGCGCCTGGGCCGCAGCGCTCGCTTTTTGCCTGGCCGGTTCGGCTTTGGCTTATGCATTTTTCGAACATAGCCGCGACGAGTTTGCCGATGCGCTCTGATGTTGCGATTTCGGTCAGCAACCTGACCAAGACGTACCGCGTCTTCGGTCATCCTGGCGATCGCATCAAGCAGGCCCTGGCCCTGGGTCGTGTGCACTTCCACCGCGAATTCACCGCCCTGCAGGATGTCTCCTTCGAGATCAAGAAAGGAGAAAGTCTAGGCATCATTGGCCGCAATGGCTCGGGCAAGAGCACACTGTTGCAGCTTATCTGTGGGATCCTGAAACCCACCTCGGGTTCGATCGAGGTCAATGGGCGAATTTCCGCGTTGCTGGAACTTGGTGCCGGATTCAACCCCGAATTCACGGGGCGAGAAAATGTCTATTTTCAAGCGGCGGTGATGGGGATTCGCAAGGAAGAAATGGAGCGGCGTTTCGACGATGTCGCCGCCTTTGCCGATATCGGCGAATTCATTGACCAACCTGTACGTACCTACTCCAGCGGGATGTACGTGCGCTTGGCGTTTGCGGTAAACGTACTGTCCAATCCGGAAATCATGATCGTGGACGAGGCGCTGGCCGTGGGCGATATGGCCTTTCAGGCCAAATGCATAACCTCGTTGACCCGAATGCAAGCCCGTGGGACAACCATCTTGTTTGTCAGTCATGACATTGAAATGCTGAAAAACTTGTGCTCCCGGGGGGTTTATCTTGAGCACGGCACCCTTCGCGAAGTGGGGCCTGCTGGCGTTGTCGCGGAGCACTATGTCCGAAGAATGCGCGAAGAAATGAATGCCGAGTTGGCTTCCGCAAAGCCGTCAAGGGGCGCGCAAGCCACGGCTGGCCCGGAGAATTCGAGAACAGGGTATGCC
Organism: Ramlibacter sp.; assembly: GCA_035571795.1. Lineage (GTDB taxonomy): Bacteria > Pseudomonadota > Gammaproteobacteria > Burkholderiales > Burkholderiaceae_C > Ramlibacter. The sequence goes on along the minus strand of DATNBX010000113.1, from coordinate 38,278 downwards.
GATGAATTCAAAGCCAGCGCAGAGTTTGAAAGGCGCGTCGCGCTTTTCCGCTATGGAGACGGCGGCGCAAGAATCACGTCTGCGGAGTTGCTTGACGAGAATTTGCGGCCAATAGACGAAGTCAACTTCGATCAAACTGTTTTTGTCAGAATATTCTTTGAGATCTCGGTCGATGACGAAATTTCCTGCAACTACTATATTCTCGATGACAAGAAAACCCTGATTCTTGGCGCTGGACTAAAGCTGGTCGATCAGCCTTTCATGCGTGTCAACAAGGGCGATAAATATGTTGTCACATACAAGACCCGGCTGCCGCTTCAAGAAGGAAATTACAGCGTCCAATTGCAGATTACAACGCCGGTCGTGTTGGGCCACACGGCAAGATTTCTCGATGTCATTGACGATGCGCTCGTGTTCAGGATGTCTCGACGGCAGGGCGCTCGCATATGGGCGAAAGCATACGTTGAAAACGAAGTAGAGATTAGGCCTTGCTGATCGAATTCATGCGGCGGGTTTTTGGTGGCACAAGACGGCCTCGGCCGTCTTCGTGGTGCCCCGTATGCGGAAGCCGGCAGGTGGAATTCCTGCCGCTGCCGGCGTTTTATCGCGAAAACGCAGCACGGCATGGCTTCGTGCATTTCGGCCAAGGGGAGATGACGGCGCACGAAACTTATACGTGCGGCCTCTGCGGCGCATCCGATCGCGAGCGGATGTATGCAATGTGGATTGATCAGCAAGTCGAAACAAAGGCGTTTTCGAGCGGGCAGCGTCTGATTCACTTTGCACCCGAGGCTGCGCTATCGAAAAAGCTCAAGGGACTCGGATTATTCGAGTACCTGACGGCCGATCTGCTGATGGAAGACGTCGACCACAAGGTTGACATGATGAACATGCCATTCGTCGCCGGCAGCTTCGATTTTTTTATCTGCAGTCATGTGCTTGAACATGTCGAGAGCGATGACCGGGCTATCAGCGAGTTGTACAGAATCACCAAGCAGGGTGGATATGGCATTCTCATGGCCCCGATCATCGTCGGCCTGGAAAATACCATAGAAGATCCAGCTGTGACCGATGAAGCGGGGCGTTGGAGGCTCTACGGGCAAGGCGACCATGTGCGACTCTATGCACACGAGGACTACGTCACCAAGGTTAGAAATGGTGGCTTTTCCGTCGCCCAGCTCGGCAAAGAGTATTTTGGTGAAGACGCTTTTCGACTGCTGGGGCTTAAGTCCACCAGCATTCTTTATTTGGTGAGCAAGACAGGTCGCATCGATTCCGCTGTTGACAATGCGTTGCCTTATGCCTGAAGAGAACAAGCACTGCTTGAAGTTTGACCACGACGAGTACGCCAAAACCCGGGCGCTCGACGATTTTTGGGGGCAGGTTCGCCGCACCGTGCACGGAGTGCCCGTTTCGGACGATCAGATCAGAATGATCGTCCATGCGATCTGTTCGGCTCTGAACTTGCAGCCGGGTGATACGCTGCTCGACATCGCATGCGGCAATGGCGCCTTGTCACGTCTTCTCTTTGGCTCGTGCTCCGGATATTTGGGTGTCGATTTGTCGGAACACCTGATTTCCGTCGCAAAAACGAACTTCGAGGCGGTGCCGCGCTACCGCTTTGTGCATCAGAGTGCCGCGGAGTATGTGCGTGCGGAGCCGCTGCCCGAGCGTTTCTCAAAAGTGCTTTGCTATGGCAGCTTTTCGTATTTTCCGGCCGCGGATGCCGTCGAGGTTCTACAGACGCTGTTCTGGAAATTCCACAACGTCCAGGTTGTTTACATAGGCAATTTGCCGGACAGGGACCGCGCGGCGGAGTTTTACAAAGCACAGCCCAATACCGAAGAGCTGGGCGATTGCTATTCCCAAATCGGCATATGGCGCACCCGCGCTGAGTTTGAGCAGTTGGCGACGGACGCGGGATGGAAGGTGAGTTTTTCAAACATGCCGTCAGAATTTTATGCGTCGTATTATCGTTACGACGCGCTGCTTAGCCGCTGAGGACGGGAAGAATGAGTACGGCCAAAAAATCCAAGCTGGAGGAGTTGGCTATCTTTGGTGGGGCAAGCTTGTTCGCGACTGCGAAGTCGACCTCGAATCTGGTGCGGCCCGAGTTTGAGAAATTCATGGGCTATTCGAGGTTGTTTTTTGACCAGCACCAGTACACGAACAATGGCCCCAACGTAAGACTTCTTGAGCGCCGGTTGGCTGAGTTTCATCGGACAGCACATTGCGTCACATTCTGCAGCGGGTTTTGGGCGATGGCGCTGGCTATTTCTGCGATCGCGCTTAAAGGCAAGACCGAGATTGTGATGCCTTCGCTCACCTACCGCCGCATGGCGGATGTTGCGGCCTGGGTGAACCTGAGGCCGCACTTTTGCGAAGTTGAAGCGGCCACGCTCGCCATCAGCGCGGCGACTGTGAGACCCTGCATCAATGAAAATACCGCCCTCATCCTTGCCGCTCATCCCGTTGTGGGATGCTGTGATATTGATGGCCTGGTCGCAATCGCCAGAGAGAACGGTATTCCGCTGCTATTCGATTCCGTGGAGTCCGTGTATGAGGCAACGGCGAGCGGCAAAGTGGGGAGCTTCGGCGCCGCCGAGATTTTTTCCTTGCACGCCAGCAAGTTCTTGAATGGGTTCGAGGGCGGTTACATGACGACCGATGATCCCGTCCTGGCGAGACAATTGGCTTTAATGCGCGGCTTCGGCTTCGAAGGGGCGGACACGATCGTCGTGCCCGGCGGCATGAACGCCAAACTCAATGAGATCCATGCAGCCATGGCGCTAGCAAGTCTTGATGGCGTCGAGGAGCAGGTTCAGCGTAATCGCCGGCGCTACGAGTCCTACAGATGCTTGCTGGCTGCGTTACCAGGCATACGGCTGCTTGAATTCGACGAATGCGATCGGCCAGGCTACAAAAATATCGTCGTCGAACTTCTTGAAAACTGGCCATTGCCGCGGGCAGAGACCATCAAGATTTTGAACGCGGAAAATATTCTTGCCCGCGCCTATTACTCACCAGCGCTACATTGCAAACCCATGGCGTATGACCATGTCGACGCCCACTTGCCGTTGACAGACATGCTTGCCGAAAGATTCCTCAATCTTCCATGCGGCCATTTCGTCAGCAATGAAGACATAACCGATATCGTCGAGATACTTGGATTCATGTCGGAAAATGCCCAGCAGATCAGCGATCGCTTGCGTGGTCGTGGTGAGAAGTAGCTTGAACACAATGACGTTTGCGCTTTTCGGTGCAAGACCCGCTTTCGAGAAGCCGCTTCCAGTCGGTCAACTTTACTTTCCGGCGTGGGAGCGCTACGAGGCCGCATTCCAGGGAATCTTTGCGCGTCAGTACTATACAAACCAGGGGCCACTGACGCAGCAACTCGAACAGGAACTGCAGCAATTCCTGGGAGTCAAGCATGCGATCTGCGTAAGCAATGCGACCATCGGGCTGATGATGGTTCACGATTCGATGGAACTTTCGGGTAAAGTGATCCTGCCTTCCTTCACCTTCGCGGCTTCGGCGCAGTCGCTGTCCTGGGCGGGTCTTGAACCGGTTTTCTGCGACGTCGATCCGGATACCCATCAAATCGATATCGACCGGATCGGCGCGCTCATCGATAAAGATGTCAGCGCAATCATGGGCGTCAATCTTTGGGGTGGAGCGTGCAACCCGGGAGCGCTCTGCGCATTGGCCGAGAACAACGGGCTCCATCTGTATTTCGACTCGGCTCACGCGTTCGGCTGCACGGTCGACGGTATTCATGTCGCGAACTTCGGGCGCGCCGAAGTGTTTTCCTTTCACGCGACCAAAATTCTGAACGCGACCGAAGGTGGATGCATCACGACGAATGATGACGAGCTGGCTGCTCGTTGTCGAAATATCCGAAGCAGTTATGGCGCCGGCAAGCATGTCACCGTGACTAAGACGGCGAACGGGAGAATGTCAGAAGCGCAGGCAGCCATTGCACTGATGAGCCTTGAGGATTTCCCGGCTAACCAGAAGAACAATGCCGTCCTTTATCAGCTGTACGAGGAGCAGTTAAGAGCAATCCCGGGCTTGCGTTTGATCAAACCATCGGGTGTCAGCTTCTCGAATTTGCAGTATCTCGTATGCCAGGTGGACGAGCTTGAATTCGGATTGCCAAGGGACATGCTTGTCGGCATTCTCAAGGCTGAAAACGTGTTGGCGCGGCGTTATTTTTATCCTGGCCTGCATCGCACGATCCCGTACATTTCTGAGCTGCCGCAATATCTGAACCGGCTGCCGAACACCGATAGTCTCTGCGCGTCTTGCATCCAATTTCCGATCGGCGCACTCGTCAGCGCGAGTGACATCGAACGTATTTGCGGTATTTTGATGAGGGCGCATCGGTATTCGGCCGAAATCCGTTCGTGGTATGAAAAATAGTTCCACGCTCGGCATCATGCAGCCCTATTTCTTTCCTTATCTGGGGCATTTCTCCCTGATCGCGGCCGTTGATGAATGGATCGTGTTCGACATCACGCAATACACACCAAAAACCTGGATGAACCGCAATCGCATCCTCCATCCCAACGGAGGATGGCAGTATGTAACGGTACCTGTTGCCAACTCATCCATCTCGATCAAGACTCACGAGGCAAGGGTGCTGAATCTCGCGGAAGCGAAGGCAAATATTCTCGGGAAGTTGAGTCACTACAGGAAAAAGGCACGCCACTTCGAGGCAGTCAAGTCATTGATCGATGAAGCGTTCGATGCGGCCACCGATGATTCGCTCGTGCACCTTAACGTTCGCGGACTGGCTGCCGTATGCCGATATCTGAACATCCCGTTCAGCTACCGGATTTGCTCCGAGCTGAACTTGCCACTCCCGCCACATCCGGGACCCGGCGGATGGGCGCCGGAAATCTGCCAACTGCTCGGCGCGACCCGGTACATCAACCCATCGAGCGGCCAGCATATTTTTGATCCCGCCGAGTTCACGAGCCGTTCGGTTTCGTTGCATTTCGCCCAGTTCAAGGAGTTTGTTTACTCCGTAACGCCGTACCAATTCGAGCCAAACCTGTCCGTTCTCGACGTCCTGATGTGGAACTCGCCCACCGTCGTGACTGAGGCGGTTCGTACGTGCGTAGAGATATCTCAAAGCGATGCTGTTGACTGGCAATGACCTGCCGCGAGGAAATCGTACATGCCTAAAGTCTCAGTCATATTGACGTCGTTTAATCACGAAAAATACATTCAGGAGGCGATCGACAGCGTTATCCGTCAAACCTTCGGCGATTTCGAGTTGATCATCTGGGACGACGCATCCACGGATGCGTCATGGGAGATCATCAAAGCGTATCCGGACCGGCGTATCAAGGCATTTCGCAACGAGGCGAATCGAAGGCCTATCTTCGGGGTACTCAAGGCCATCTCAGAGGTGGCCACAGGTGACTACATTGCCATGCATCATTCGGATGATGTCTGGGCACTGGACAAGCTGGAAAAACAGGTCGCCGTGTTAGACGGCAGCCCGGACATTGGAGCGGTTTTTACGTGGGTCCAAATAATCGACCAATACGGTGCCAAGTCCCCACAGGACTGGTTCGATCAGGAAAACAAGACCCGATGGCAGTGGCTCAGTCAGCTTTTTGCCGGGCAAAACCATCTGAGTCACCCTAGCCTGCTGATCAGAAAGCAGTGCTACCTGGATGTGGGCATGTACCGCTATGGCTTTGCTCAGGCCGGCGATGCCGAGATGTGGACCAGGGTGCTGCAGAAATATTCCATCCACGTCATTCAAGAGAAGCTGACTATGCATCGGCATTTCTCAGACAAGTCCAACACAAGTGGCGACAGAATTGAAGCGCTGATCAGGACCAGCAACGAATGGACCGTGTTGCGTGAGAACTATCTTTCGCTGTCGCGCTTTGAAGATATCGTCGCGATTTTTCCGAACCTGGAGCGTTTCAGAAACCCGAAGGGTTTTGACAGCAAGTTCTTGTTGGCCATGGCTTGTTTGCATGAATGCAAGCAGCGCAACGCTTGGCAGCAGGGTCTCAGGTGGTTGTTCGAATTGCTAGATGACCCGCACCGGCGAGAGAAGATAAAGGATCTCTATTCTTTTTCTTATTCCGATTTCATCACACTGACCGCTAAATTCGATGTCTACTTTGTCGAAGCAGACAGGCAAATCGCCGAGCGAGACAAAATCATTTCCGATCGGGACGCAAGAATCAGTCAGATTTATGCTTCGCGCTCGTGGCGATTGTCCCGGCCGATTCGTTTCCTTGAACGGTTAGCCCGCGCAAGCCTGAACAGGTAGAACGGAGATGGGCATGCCAGCCCTCGGTTTATTGGAGCTGAAGAACACGCTGAGTATGTTGCGGCTATTTTTGTTGAGAACTGCTCGCGATCTCTGGCGTAAGCTGCCAATTTCTGCGAAAAAGAAACAAAGAGCCAAGCGTTACGTGCATGGCGTCTGGTCTTTGATTTTCGGTTGGCGCGCAGCCTGGCGGTTCAGGCCGGGCATGGTTCCCCTAAAAATCTATGACCCGTCCCACCGTTTCTGCGATTTTTCGCCCTATGTACCCAATACGGATAGGTATGTGCCGATAACTGCGGCGCCACTACCCAGGTTTCTTCCGGTAAGGCTCATCGCGTTCTACCTTCCTCAATTTCATCCTGTTCCGGAAAATGATGACTGGTGGGGCGCTGGATTCACAGAGTGGACAAATGTCAAGCCCGCCCAAGCCCAGTTCGACGGCCATTATCAACCCCACGTACCAGGCGAGTTGGGCTACTACGATTTGTGCGATCCAGCTGTTCAACACAGGCAGGTTGAACTGGCGAAGCTTTACGGCATTAGCGGCTTCTGTTTTTATTATTACTGGTTCGGGGGCAAGCGCCTGCTGGAAAAGCCGGTCGATCGCTTCTTGAATGACCGAGGTCTCGATCTGCCGTTCTGCCTTTGCTGGGCCAATGAGAACTGGTGTCGCACCTGGGACGGACTGGACAGCGAAATTCTTATTGCGCAGAAGCATTCACCAGACGACGATCTGGCGTTCATCCAGCATGTCGCGCGATACATGCGCGACGAGCGTTATATACGCGTCGACGGCAAGCCGTTGCTGTTGGTGTACCGGCCCAGCCTGTTGCCCTCTGCCAGGGAAACCGCCAAACGCTGGCGCAACTGGTGCCGGCAAAACGGTATTGGCGAGATTTATCTGGCCTATACGCAATCGTTTGAATCGGTTGATCCTCAAGACTATGGGTTTGACGCTGCGATCGAGTTTCCCCCGAACAACTCCTCCCCGCCCAAGATCACAGAGAAAGTTAGACCGCTAGATCCAGGTTTCGGTTGTACGGTTTACGACTGGCGGTTTTTTGTGAACCGATCCTACAACTACCAAAAACCAAGGTACATGCTATTCCGAAGTGTTTGTCCTTCCTGGGACAACACCGCCAGAAGAAAAAATAGAAGTACCGTGTTTTTGGGCAGCTCACCCCCGAGTTATCAGGAATGGCTTGCCAATGCGATTTCTGAATCGTGCCGACGAATCAGAAAACCGGATGAGCGGCTGGTTTTCGTGAATGCGTGGAACGAATGGGCTGAAGGCGCTTATTTGGAGCCGGATCAGCGTTACGGCTACGCGTACCTTGATGCGACGCGAAAGGCATTGCTTGCTGAATCGGCAAGACGGATCCTTGTTGTCTCCCATGATGCGCACCCGCATGGAGCTCAATTTCTGGCATTGGGGATGGTTAGATCACTCAAGCAGGACATGCATCTGGAAGTGGAGGTTGTACTTCTCGGAAGCGGACGTCTAACGAGTGAGTTCGCCAAATTGGCACCCGTACATGACCTAAGTTCCTTTGATCCTGGTGCTGCTGCGGTGGTCGATCGGGTTCGGTCACTCGTTGAACGGGGTTTTACACGCGCGATAGCCAATACGACCGTTTCCGGATGGATTGTCCCGATATTCCGTGATGCCGGGATTGAGAGTATCAGCCTCATACATGAACTGCCCGGCGTTATTCGGAGCAATAACCTGGAAAGTCAGGCAGGAAAAATTGCTTCGTCTGCCAAAGCAATCGTATTCCCGGCGCAAGTTGTTGCAGATGGGTTCGCGGAATTTTGCCCTGTCGATCCTGCCAAGTTGATCATCCGTCCCCAGGGCCTGTACCGGAGGAACAAGTGGCGTTTGGAGAAGGACGTTGCGAGAGCCAGATTGCGAAAGCAATTAGGTTTGGCCCTTGATTCAAAGGTGGTGCTCGCAGTTGGTTATGCTGATCATAGAAAAGGGATTGACCTTTTCGTTGAGTGTGCACTCAAGATTTTGACCAGGCGATCTGATGTCAGCTTCATATGGGTCGGCCATTGGGACCTGGGGATGAGAAAGGAAGTTGATTCCAGACTCGGTTCCAGCGTTCACAAGAATCGGTTCCACTTTGTTGGATATGACCCTGACACCGCCCTTTACCATGCCGGCTCGGATGTTTATGCACTGACTTCGCGTGAAGACCCCTTCCCCAATGTAGTGCTTGAATCTTTCGACGCCGGCGTTCCCGTTGTGGCATTCGCCTCGACAGGAGGTGCCGCGGACCTCGTGGGAAAAGTGGGTGGAATCGTGGTGCCGTCACAAGACACCGACGAACTCTCATGCGCCATTTGTCGGCTGCTTGATACTCCAGGATTGTCTTCTCGCATGGGTGACGCCGCACGAAAACACTTAGCGGAGCATTTCGCATTTCGCCCTTACCTGTTTGACCTGTGCGCCATGCTGGGCATTGCATTGCCGAGGGTTTCCGTGATTGTGCCCAACTACAATTACGCTCGATACATCGAAGCGCGCCTCTTCAGTATTCGCAGCCAGTCCATTCCCATCTTCGAGCTCATCATCCTGGATGACGCTTCGACAGACAAAAGCCTGCAAAAGATTTCCCATTGGCTGTCGTCGACTCATACCGATGCGCAAGTGATTGCCAGCCGCACCAACTCAGGCAACGTGTTCGCTCAATGGCACCACGGCATTTCACTGGCATCAGGTGACTATGTGTGGATTGCGGAAGCGGATGACTTGTCCGATCCGGATTTCCTTCAAACCGTGTTGCGGCCCATGGCATCAAAGGATGTGGTTCTGAGCTACTGCGAATCCAAGCAGGTTGATTCAAACGGAAGGAAGCTGGCGGATAACTACGATGCCTATTTGAGTTTGGTCGCCCCAGATTTGAGGAAGGAGCCCTACATAGGGGATGGCATCAGGGAAAACTGCTCCTCTTTGGCCATAATGAACACGATTCCGAACGTTAGTGCCGTTCTTTTCAGGCGGGATGTCATCCGCAAGGTTTTTGTCGACCACTTTGAAGAAATCGCGTCGTTCAAGAAAGCAGGCGATTGGGTGGCGTACTTTCGGACCCTGTTTCACGGCAAGATTGCGTTCTCACCGCGCGCTGCCAATTACCATCGGCGGCACAAAGGCGGTGTTGTCGGTGCAGGTGCCGAGCAAGATCTACTGCGGGAGATTGCGAAAGTTCAGCAGTTGGTCGCAAGCAACGTCCCGATATCGGAAGAAGTCCAGTTCAAGGCGTCCCAATACCTCAGCAAGCTCCAGAGCAGCTTGAATGCCGATTGAACCTTATGAACTGTATGCGACAAGATCTAAGCGCATGAATGCAGGGGCACTCAACAGGCTTATCGCCATGCTTCGGCGCGTGCCCGCTCATGCGGCAGTCGCGGGCGGGTGGGTAGCTCTTTTTCAGAGTGTCTCCAAGGTGCTCCGCGAGGAGGGTTCGCGCGCAGTGTGGCGAAAGGCAAAGCGTTTCCTGGGTGGGGCCCCGCGATCGAAAAACGGCCAATCCGATGGCGCTCGTTCCGCCTTGGAGGGCTTACGGCCGTTCGCGACCAAGCTTGAAAGAAAGTCGGTTAGGCTGATCGCCTTTTATTTACCGCAGTATCATCCCATTCCGGAAAATGACGCTTGGTGGGGAAAGGGTTTTACCGAGTGGACCAATGTGGCTAAGGCAAAAGCTAATTTCGCCGGGCACTACCAACCCCACTTGCCAGGCGAACTTGGTTTTTACGATCTTCGTCTTCCCGAGGTGCGCCGATACCAGGCGGAGCTGGCCGCCGAATATGGAATTCATGGCTTTTGCTACTACTACTACTGGTTCAATGGCCGGCGATTGCTCAATCGGCCGCTCGACGAAGTCATCGAGTCTGGGCAACCATCACTACCATTTTGCGTCTGTTGGGCCAACGAGAATTGGACGCGAACCTGGGACGGGCGCGAGAACCAGGTCCTTATGGCCCAGCAATATTCGGCTGACAACGATGATCTGTTCATCCGCAGCCTTTTCCCTGCTATGGCTGACAGGCGCTACATTCGAATCGACGGGAAACCGCTCATCCTGATATACAAGGCTTCTCTTCTGCCCGACTCTGCGCGTACTACTGAGTTATGGCGCACTATATGCCGACAGGCAGGCATCGGCGAGATCTATCTGGCCTGTGTTCGGAACCTCACCAACGGGTCATCGGAGCCAGATCCACGCAGTCTGGGCTTCGATGCCGGATTCGAGTTTCCGCCCTTGGGCGGCGGAGTCCCGATCGCGCCGCCTGCCCATTCGAGTCCCGGGTTCAACGGTATTTTTTACGACTATTGGGAAACGGCGAAGAATTTCATGAGCGTCAATACGCCCGCTTTTCCCTGGTTTCGCGGAGTGATGCCCTCGTGGGACAACACTGCACGCCGTCAAGATGCAGCACACATATTCCTTGATTCAAGCCCCAGGATTTATCAGCAATGGCTCGATTTCTTGATGGAGTGGACAGTGCGGGAACGAACAGGCGATGAACGGATCATCTTCATCAATGCCTGGAACGAATGGGCCGAAGGCAATCATCTGGAGCCTGACCAGGCATTTGGCCGTGCCTATCTCGAGGCGACGCATGCTGTATGCGAAGGCGTCATACCGCCTGCAAACTAAAGATCTGAAAGCAAGGCGCCGCTATTCCACCTTCGGCAGCCCGTGTCGGAAAAGCATTTGCAGTTTCCACGGCCACCAACGGAAGGGCTGTATCCAAGCTCCCAACGAGATTTTGCGCACTGATTGCGCAAGGCGTCGTTCCGTCCGTAGCTTGTCGCGATGGGCCCAAAGCCGCGACAACAGCGGGGCGTAGACCTCGCGCCATAGAGCGCCATCCCGCTTGATAGCCAAGAGCAGAAATCCTTCCACATGAATAAGAACAAGGTGCAGCGGCAGCAGCGCAGCCAGCAAGGAGAATGGCTGGCAAATGATCATGACGAAGGTCTTGTTCCGTTCTGACAGCGCGCGGCGGCGGCGCGTGGTGGATAGCCGACCATGGCGCGCTTTGCCACCCCCGAAGCTGCGGCCCACGTGGTGAAGGTAGCCCGAGCTGGTGACCACCCTCACCAGGTAGCCTGCCAGTCGCGCCCGGCAACAGAGATACAAGTCTTCCCCGATACTGCCGAACCACTCTGGAAATCCGCCCAATTCCTGCCATAAGGCCTTGGGCATCCATAGGCAGGCACCCATCACCATCGCGACATCGCCGCGCCCGCCGTCCTGATTTGGAACCGGATTGAGGAAAGGGTCGAGCAGGCAACCCATGTCGAGCAGTTCGCCACTCTCGGCATCGTATTGGGGCACGCTGAGGATGGCCGGCCGGTCGAGCCGAGCCGCTTCCGCAAGCAGGGTCTGCAACGCGGCTGGATAAAGCGCCGCGTCATTGTTGAGCAGCAGCAGGTATTTGCCGGTCGCTGCAGCTGCCATGCGGTTGTTGGCAACACAGAATCCAACGTTTTTCGGGCTTTCCATCAGCTTCACGGTGGGATAACAGTCGCGAATATGGACCAGGGAAGCATCGACGGAGGCGTCGTCATGAACCAGGATTTCCACCGCCGCACGGCATTGCTGCTCCAATACGGAGCGCAGGCAGTCGTCGATTACCTCCATGCCGTTGTAGTTGGCGATGCACACGGAAATGAGGGTGGCATCGGTCATGGCTGCTGCAGCCATTCCCAGGTGCGCGCTACGCCGTCCGCGAGCCCGACACTGGGTTGCCAGCCCAGGCGAGCCTTCAGGCGAGAGTTGTCCAGCACCACGCTACGAACGTCGATCCCTCTTCCTGGCCGGTAAATCGTCTGCAGCTTCTTTCCGCACGATGCCTCGACGATACCTTTGACCTGGTTGATGCTGAAACCAACAGCGCTCCCGATGTTGTAGCTGCCTGAGTCTTGCGGCAGATTGATCAGGCGCATGCTCGCCTCGACGATGTCGTCGATGTAGATGAAATCCCGAATGTTTTCACCATCCCCCCAAACTTCCAGAAGAGTGCCTGCGCGAACGCGCTCGAGCATCGTGCGAATCAGGCCAAAGCCTTGGCGCATCGTCTGGCCCGGACCGTAGACATTTGAAGGGCGAAGGATGGTGACGGCGCTGCCTTGAGCCCGGGCGGCTCGGCAAAACGCCTCTTGCGATGCCTTGCCGGCCCCGTGATTGGAAAGTGGCGCGATCGGGAAGTCTTCCGTGATCGGCATGCGCTCCGCATTGCCGTAAACGGTGCCGCCGGAGGAAAAGAAAATCAGATGCGTCTGGGGCTGGCGTTTCAGCAGATCCAACAGACGCAAGGTCAAGGCGAGGTTGCCCAGTTCCATCTCGGGTTGGCTGGCGGACGATCCGGGTGTGGTCGCGGAGGCCAGGTGGAGCACGGTGCTGCACTGCGGCAACACATGTTCAAGCCGTTCCACGTCACGGCTGCCCAGACTATGGAAGCTCTTCTTTTCCAGATTGAGGCGCCCGGCCAATGCGGTGCCGATGAAGCCGGTTCCGCCAAGCAGTAGCACGCTATCGCCAGTCACGATCGGCGCTCCAGCAGACTTTGGTAGGCGGCGGCATAGCGGCCGGCGCAATCGTCCCAGGTACCAATCGAATCCTTGACCCATTGACGGGCAGTTTGTCCAGCATGGTGATTGTTCGCGGGATCATCCAGCCAGTCCAGCCCCTGGGCTAGTTCATGGGGGCTACCCGCGAGCCATCCGGTCAGGCGATGTTGCACGATGTCGCGATGGGCCGGCAGATCGGAGGCCAGTACCGGCAAGCCCGCGGCCATCGCTTCCAGCATCACCTGCGGGCGACCCTCATCGTGGCGGCTCAGCGTGATCAGGCCGCAGGCCGTCGGAAACCAGCGCTGCAGGAGATCGGCGGGGTGCGTCGGCCCGTGGTAGTGCGCCCAGGCAGGAAGTTCAAGCTCTTCTTGCATTGGGCCAAACAGGTGCAGTTGCCGCTCCTGGCTGAACAATCCATCACCCCAGCCAAACAGATCGCCGATCTTGTTCCTGGTCAGGCGCGTGATGGCCAGCCAGTGACGCGTGGATTCCGCCGATGGGCGGCGCACGACGTCGAACCAGGGATCGTCAACGCCAAAGGCGATTGGCCGGATTTCGGCCAGGTCGCCAAAAGCCTGCTCCAACGCAGGTCGCATCCAATCGGCATTCGGAGCCAGGATGGCAGGGCGTTGCCGCAGCAATGATCGCAACAGCATCTTCATGCCAGGAAGGCGCAGCAAGCCGAAGTCCGTTCCCAGCACAGTGATCAAGGCGGGCGTGGTGCTTCCCCACAGCGGCAACGCGTTTTGCAGCCAGTTGACGTGAGCCACTTCGGCAGGCTGCCTCCGATAGGCGCGTGCCAACCGCAACATCAATGCCAGGACGGTCCCCGCCGCCAGCACCTGGCGAGTTCGCAGGAGGTGAGCGATGCCGCCTTGCTGCGACAGGCGTCCCAGCCAGAGCGCGTCGGACGGCGTGGACGCCGCCGTCGCGCCGGCGGGCAAGTCGCCGGGCGGCGCCCACAGTGAGAGACAGATGTCACTGCGCCGCGCCAAAGCGGCGACGAGGTTCGCAATGAAACGGCCGCGCCAATCCTGGGCGTTTTCGGGGTATGACGTGCTGGTCATCAGCACGCGGAGCGCCTTGACCCGTGTCGGCTCACTTGAAGACGGCCGGGAATTGCCGCTCATCGTGATCGATCCAGCCCGGCTGCGATGACAAGCGCATTGGTAAAAGCAGCGACATCCCGCTTGTCCAGATGGGAGCCATCGGGGCAGACGAAGCCCGACAATGCCGCGTGATCCTGCCAGTGGATGGTGGTCGCCGATGTCGTCGCGACCACCCGATCCCAGTAAAGCGGGCGCGGAAACCGCCGGGAATCCGCCTCCTGAATGAGGCCACTAGTGGGCATGGCAACAATGAATACCCTCCCGCCGCGTGATTGAATGGCCGAAACAGCACGCTCCAGATCGAATATTCCCTTTTCTGCCTGGGCATTCGCGGCCGTCGGTTCGAGTTGCCGGACGTAAGCTGCGAGTTGCTGCGCGACCTGGTCAGCCGGCTGATCGGAACCGATTTCCACCGGATTGCCAAGGTGCCTGAGAACCCGGCTGAGATAGAAGTCCGGCATTTTCACGCGCTGGTAGTCAGCCTGTCGAGAGCGATCAGCGAAAGTCGACAGGTACTGCGGTGTCGCCTGTGCATTTGTCAATCGGTTGACCAGAGCGTCCCACGGACGCCCGCCATCCGCGTAGCTGATCAAATGGCTTCGTACGGCATCAGCCATCCACGCGTCGGAAAGGAGGTAGCTTGGCCAATGCATTGCCTGGCCCGTGAGGGCTTCGTACTGAGCCTCGTAATGTTCGCTTCGGCCCACCCCAGCGGTCTCGAATGAAACCGGGCCGGGCATCAGATCCAGGATAACCGTCCCTCGAATGGACGGATCACGCGCCAATCCCAGCAATATCGGAACATAGGAGCTGCCATCTATGGCCAACTGGACTGGTTCCAGTCCAGTTTTTCGGCGCAGCAAGTTCAAATCGACGTCCAGTTGCATGCGTGAGGCGCCGACCAGGATCAGGGCGCGCGGGCCTAACGCCGATGCGCGCTCGCGCTCCTGCAGCCAGCGCGCCTCGGTGTCCTGCACCGTGGTGTCAAACCCTCTTCGCGCCAAAGCGGTTTCGCTGACAACGACGTAAGCGAGGAGCACCGATATAGCTCCGCCGAGAATCGACTTCCATCCGAGTTTGGGAGATGGTCGCTCAGAACTGGAAATAGATGAAGCCACGTGGCTCACCTCCGGATACCAGGAAGATACCGACCAGACAAAACCCCGTGAGCGCAGTCTGGGCAGATCGTGGGATGTTGAAGAACCAGTCCCTGAAAGTGCCCTGCCGGCCGCGGATATGCAGCAAGACAAGCCCTAGCGAACAAGCGAGAGAGGCCAGCAAGGTGCCTGGCAGCAAATCGGGAAGTCCAGGCCTGAACAGCGCCGCCAGCACGGCCAGGGCTTTATTCGCGTCGGAAGCCCTGAACGGTATCCAGGTGAGGGTGACGATGATGAAGGTAACCACTGCCAATCCTGCATTGGAGAAGCACCGTCGAATGAAGCGCACATGGGGTTGGCTCAATCGCTCAACCAAGAGATACATGCCGTGCAGACCGCCCCAAAGCAGGAACATCAACGAAGCGCCGTGCCATAGGCCCCCGAGCAGCATGGTCAGCAAGAGGTTACGGCTGACTCGAAAGGTCGAGCCGCGATTTCCCCCCAACGGGATGTACAGATAGTCTCTCAGCCATGATGAAAGAGAGATATGCCAACGACGCCAGAAATCGGAGAAACCTACTGCACCGTAAGGCGAACAGAAATTCTGCGGGAACTGGAACCCGAAGCACAAGGCCAGGCCAATGGCGCATGTCGAGTAGCCCGAAAAATCACAGAAGATCTGTCCTGAGAATGCCAGTACGCCGGCCCACGCGTCCCAGGCGCTGGCGTTTTCCGGCGCCTTGTACAGTTGATCCACGACTGGCGCAAAAATCGAGTCGGCAAGTACGGTTTTTTGGAACAACCCAAATATGGACAGAATAAGCCCCCACCCGAGCTGTTCACTCGTGGCGGTTTTGGGCGCCAAGAGTTGAGGGAGAAAGTGGCTTGCTCGAACAATGGGCCCCGCGACGAGTTGCGGAAAAAAGCTCATGTACAACGCGAAATCCAACAACGAAGCTGTCACCGCCGTTTGGCGCCGATAGACGTCGATCGTGTACGACAGGGCATGGAATGTGTAGAAGGAGATCCCGATCGGCAAAATCACATCGATTGGTGCGGGCTTGAAATCAACACCCAACAGGGCGAGCACCGCAGTGAATTGGTCCAATGCAAAGCCGGCATACTTGAAATAGCCCAGCAGGCTGAGCGTGACGGTCACGCTCAGCAGGAAATATGTTCTGCGTCTGGTTTCCGATAGCTCATGGCTGATCAAGTCTGCCAGCCGCCAGTTCAGGAATGTCGTTATCCACAATAAGACAACGAAGGGGGGGTTCCACGCCGCGTAGAAAATCTGGCTAAAAAAAAGGAGGGCGGCTTTCTTGACCTTCCAGCTGTACGCCACCTGATATCCGATGAATGCGACAGCAAAGAAAAGCAGGAAGCTTAGTGTGTTGAAGGGCATGTCCTACCGGCCAGGAACCAGCTATCTGTCTCTAGAGGCTCTCCAATCGGCGTCTATTTCTCATCGTGATCTTCAACATCGATGTTCTTGTAGTGCAGCGCGGAAATCTGCTCGGAGACGATACCGATCAGGAACGTAAAGATGGCGGAGATGAACAGCAGCGCGCTCATATTGGTGAAGCGGCCGGACGTCAGGTACGTATAAAGGTAATAGACCAGCCCCGTGACAAAGAAGCTCGCGCTGATCGGAAGAAAAAGCTTCTGCGGCGAGAAGAGCGTGCCGATCTTGATGATGATCAGCAGAAACCGCAAGCCGTCTCGCAGTGGATGGATATGGCTGGCGCCGCTGTTTCTGCGGGGCGAGTGAATCGGCACATAGGCCACGCTGTAGCCCGCGCGGAAGAAGCTCATCGTGATCGTGGTTGGGTAGGAAAACCCGTTCGGCAGAAGGTACAGGAACTGGCGAAATCTGGAGGCACGAACCACCCTGAATCCGGATGTGAGATCGCTGATCGGCTGCATGACCATCCAACTCGCGAAGCGACTGAACATGTCGTTGGCGGCAGCGCGATGAAAACCCGCTTGCGAACCCGACTGCCGCGCGCCCACGACCATGTCGTAACCCTTGTCGAATTGCTCGAGAAGGCGCGGTATGTCTTCCGGCTTGTGCTGGCCGTCGGCGTCCATGAAGATCAGGATCCCCCCTGTGGCCGCGCGGGCGCCGGTCTTGATGGCGGCGCCGTTTCCTTTGGGATAAGGATGAGTCAGCACACGGACCCCGTGTTCCGCACATATCGCGGCAGTGTCATCGTCCGAACCGTCGTTAACGACAATGATTTCCGCGCCCTGTGGCAAATACGAGGCCAGTGCCGGCAGCAGGTCCGCCATTCCCACCGCTTCGTTGCGGGCCGGAATCACGATGGAATAGGTGTCGGCCGGCTTGTCAGTACGTGTGTGCACTTTTCCCCATCGCATCGAATATGGTTTTCAGTCCGCTCAGGGCATGCCTGTCGCGCAGTGAATGATGGCTTTCGGCCAGGATAATATATTCTCGCCGCGCATCATCGACTTTGTTGGCCTGCAGAAGGAGCTGAATAAGGTTGACGCGAAATGCAACACTGCCCGGATCGCTGGCGACAGCGGCTCGAGCGTACGCCAAGGCAAGCGGAATTGAATGCATTTTGGCCGCGGCATAGTCCATCGCCACTGCATAAATCATTCCACGCAACGACCCGTCCGCGGTCGGATTCGACAGAGCCGCGTCGATAAGTCCCTTGACCTCCCGGTCGTCCATGCACAAACGTCCTTCGACCAGAAGTGCCGAGAGGGTCTGCACCACGGAACGGTCGCCAAAGGTAAAGCGCGTGGAGGAAAACCGTGTCAGCAAACTCGCTTGGAGGGCCGGATCCTTTCGCGTACCGCTAGCACAGTCCAGATAGACGAGACCAACCAGGGGGGCCTTGCTAGTCTTATCAAGCTCTGCGGCGCGCTTGTAATAGAACTGCACCATTTGATAAGCCAGGGGGTTGCCGCCGCCTGATTCAAAGGTTCTTTCCATAGCGGCGACGGCGGCTTGGTAGTTGGCCCGCGCAGAACCTGGGTGGTTGGCCACTTCGACTTGCGTGCGCTGAAATTCGTCCGACCATTGCAACGAGCGCAGGCTTGTTACAAGCCCGCAGAAAAGCACAAAGCTGGCCACGACGATCAATCGAGGCACTTGCCATCGAGTGATTTCCCGCTCAGACAACAACAAGCTGGCCAGCCACAGGAATATTCCGAACGATGCAAGATAGTTGCGATGCTCGTATGCGATTTCCAGGGGAAAGGCGGTCGATTCCAATAGGTGGGATGCAAGGAACCAGAATACGGCGAGGGCAAATAAGGGGCTACGCGCGCGCCAGCGGAAAGCCAGCGCCGTTATGGCCGCCCAAGCAACGATCGCGAACAGCGTTTCGGCAGGAGCCAACAGCCCGCGCGAAATCGCAATATCGTCGTGGAAGAGGGCAAAGGCGGCCGGCTCGGGCAAGAGCAGTTGGCCGATATAGAACCACAGCACCCTGGCTTCGGTCATAAGTCGTTCAGACAGATCGAAGTTCCGAACGCTATAGCCGGCGGTCACGAAATCCCACTTGGCCCAACACACTATGGCAAACATGGCGCCCACCACCGATGCTGCAAGCCACTTTGTTCTCGCTGGTATCGGCCGGAACGTGCCGAGCACCAGCCATTCAAACAAGAAGATGTAGACCGGCAGCAGGAGGCCAGTCTCCTTTGAAAGCACGGCCGCTGGCCAGCATACGAACAAGCCGACGGCAATTGCGAACAGTCCTCGCTTGCCCATGGCTTGCCGCCCATGCAGGTAGAGCACCAACGCCGCCAGCGTGAACAAAGCGGACAGGCTTGTCATGCGCTGGACAACGAGCAACACCGGCGTCAAGCTGATGGGGTGGAGCGACCATGCCGCAGCGACTCCTATCGCCGGCGCCATTGATCGGCTGGTATCTGTGCCGCATCCCAGGCGCTGCCACAGCTGCCGCACCAGCACGCAAACCAGCGTTGCGTTGGTAACGTGGATGACAAGATTAACCAGCTTGAACGGGAAAGCAGTGTCGCCGAAGAAGGAGAAATTCAGCGCAAACGTGGCCATACTGAGAGGTCGGCCCAGAGGGCTGGAGGACCCACTGGTAGCCGCAGCGAGCAGGGACTGCCAGGAGCCGTCGAGGTTTCGCAACGGCGGGTTGTCGACGATGCTTCCGTGATCATCGAACATGAAATTTCCATGCAGGCCGGCCCAATAGACGGCGACGATGAGCGAGCACAACGCCAGGAGTGCCAAGGTCAGACGCAGCCGCAGGCTTGTCAGGAAAATCAAGACGGACCTATAAAGAAAAAAGCTCCGCCGAAGCGGAGCTTTGTCGTTGCGCTTGTGTTTCCGGAATCAGCGGCAGTTCGCCGGCATGTACTTCGCAAGGATAGTGCCGGTGCAAACCCAGGTCACCACGCCCGTCGAATCGGCGGTTCCGGTCAGGATCACGGTGCTTCCGGAGATCTTGGGCTCTTTGGCCGATGCCGTTGCGGTCAATACACCCACATTGGTCGCGCTGGTCGTATAGGCCACCGACTGTACGTACGGCGAATTCTGCGGCGTGATACCGGCAGAGGCGACCGCAGGCATGTGCCCGAGTGTCTGGAAGGCCTCGGCAATAGCGGTTTTCCCACCGGACGCTGCCAGAACAACTTCACTGGTCTTCGCGCGGACGGTGTAGTCCTGATAGGCGGGCAAGGCAACAGCCGCCAAAATACCGATGATCGCGACCACGATCATCAGTTCGATCAGGGTAAAGCCCTGTTGCATGGAACGCTTCATGAATGACTCCTTGAGGGTGAAAAATGTTTGCCCTCCGCTAGTAGCAGAGTTCATGCCATTTGCCTAAGCCCCCCAAATGTCCGCTGATAGCTCCGTTTGCGACATGCCAGGCCGACCAAGCCTGACAATTTTGGCGCCCCGGCCCTGAAAGAGACATTTTTGTCGCCGCAATGCAATTGCGGCACCACTGACCTGGCAACTGCCTGGATTTCAGTTTTGGATTTCGACGGCCTTGGCGCGCACCATGCCTGTGAAAGCGTCTTCCAGATTGCGAGCAAACCTGGCCGCATCGAAAAGTGGCGACGCGAGCACACGAGGACGCAAGCCAGCACGCAATTCCGCCAACTGATCCAACTCGCTCACACGCTCAAGCGCGATATCCACATATTCCTGTTCGTTGGCCGCCACCCAGTCATCCAGCCCAACGCAACGCAACAGGCTTTCCCCCTGGCGCGCCAGCATTGAATTTCCAGTGAGCGTGACGGTCGGCACGCCCATCCACAGCGCCTCGGCCGTCGTCGTGCCGCCCGGAAAGGGAAAAGTGTCCAACACAATATCCACGTGGTCGTAGGAGGCCAGATAATCTTCGCGCGGTGATCCCCCATGAAGGTCCACCCGGGTAATATCGATATCGACCGCCGCCAGGCGCTCTTGCATGTTCGCGACTGCGTCCGGGTATGCCAGCGGCAAGCTTTGAAGGCGAAGGCGTGCCCCAGGAATGCGGGCAAGAATTCGGGACCATGCGACCAGGGTGCCGTCGCTGATCTTGTTCAGTATCTGATACGAACCGAACGTGACATGGCCCTTGCTCAGCGCCGGCAGTCCTCCCACCTCAATTGCCCGGCCTGTCGTGGGCGGACTCAGGCACAAACGGGTGTCCGGCAGATGCCAAAGTTGTTCGGAAAAAAACTGTGCGTCCGCTTGCGGCACCGAAACCGGATCTACGAGGATGTAGTCGATTTCGGCAACCCCTGTACTCGCCCAGTATCCGAGCCATGAAACCTGCAAGGGTGCAGGCTTCCACGCAAAGACGGGGAGTCGGTTGAGCCCGGTATGACCGGCCAGGTCGACAAGAATATCGATCTTGTCAGAGTGAATTTTTCTGGCCAGTGCTTCATCGGGCATTGTGGCGACCGGGTTCCACTCGGAAAACAGGCTCTTGAGGCGGTCGGACAGCACGTCTTCCGTCGCACTGGTTGAGTACGCAACGAGCGTCAACTTTGCAACGTTGATTCTTGCCAGGATGCTTTCAAGAAACAGGCCAACGGGATGCGTGCGCAAATCCCCGGAGACAAATCCCACCCGCAAGGGACGCGCCCCTGAACCTGATGCCGGGCAAAGCCATTGAGAGTACGCTTTCGCGCGCGCCGCGACTCTGGCACCGTATCGCCGCGCCTCTTGCAGGTACTCGGCGGGCGGGAAGTCCGGCACGTAAGTCAGCGAGAAAAGAAGGTTTTGGTGGGCATTCAAGTACTCCGGGTTGAGGCGCAGGGCGTGTCTGTAGCTCTCGATTGCAAGACCGAGTTGACCGCTCTGCTGGAAAGCTGCAGCCATGTTGGTATGGGCCTGCACATTATCCGGCTCGAACTCGAGAACGCTGCGGTAAGTTGCTATCGCGGAAAAGACCTCGCGCCGCTTGAGTTGCGCTACCCCGAGATTGATAAGGATCGAGGAATCGCGAGGCTGCAACTGTGCGGCCTGCCGAAAATTCGTGATCGCATCGTCAAACTCCTCCGCCGCCAGATGCAAGTTCCCCCTGAAATAGTAGAAGTCCGCGGTATCGGGCGGAAAGGCGGGTCCCTGCTCCAGAACGGCGCGGGCCTCCCGAATCTGGCCTGTTTGCGCCAGCGAAATGCATAGCTCACGCCTGCAAACGTCGAAACCGGCGTTGATGTCCAGCGCCTCCCGGTAGCGCGCGAGGGCTTGCAGCCAGTCGCCCCTCGCCCGCGCCAAATTTCCTAACATGTAGTGGGCATCGAAATCGGCAGGATTCAGCTCCACTGCTTTGAGCAGCATCTGCTGCGATTCGGCGGCGCGACCCAACTCGCCCAGAACATACCCGAGATTGGAAAAGCAGATGGCGTCATTGGGGCTGCTCTCCAACCCACGGCGATAGCAGTTTGCGGCCTCGCTCAGGTTGCCTGCGTTGAGATGGGTATTCCCGCGTCGCCGCCACTCCGCAGAACTTATCTCGTGGCTCGCCGCGGCGGCAGGCCGGACCGAGTTTTCCAGGCGCGACTGCAAGCTTGCGCGGTGCGTCTCGAATTTTGTTGCCAGCCACTTAAACATGGGGTATCTGCGCTATGAAAAGGGCAGCAGCAACTAGCCTTTGACTGCGACGATGAGCCACTGAGTCAACTTGTCCACATACGCATCGTCATAACCCGCATCCTTCAAGGCCCACTTGAAGGCGTTTCCCATCTGTGCCGTCGTATAGAAATTAAGCCTGTGCTTTTGCCTGTACGCTTTCACCTGCACGTCCATTTGTTCAATGATCTTCAGTGACTTCACGGCAAACTGCTTGTCTTTCAAATTAGTTTTCAATGGCATCCGGTCCACATAGAAACGGGCCAACCCGGCGCCAAATTCCTTGGCAGAACTTGCATCAAAGAAAGAAAACACAGGGGCCTTCCTGACGGTAGAGTTTGGATAGGAATCTTGAGCTTGGACGAGTCGGGGCACTTTGGCGCGGTCAGACCAGCGTCATTCCAGTCCGATGTTCCAAGTTGGTCCAAGAAGTGCGCGCTGCTCCGTGGTCGGTTCAGCCTTGAATGCAAGTGCATGAACCGCCAGGTAAGGATCCGTTGTGACAAACACGTTGTGGAAACCACCATCCAGCAGCAACTTGGTCAACGACTTCGATGTGAAGCCGGTCTTGTGGGCATAGAAGTCCTGCCCGCTTCGCTCTATTTCTGTCTGAAGCCCGTAGATGACATCGTGCGCCGCGATCGGTCCGGCGGGACTTTGATACAACACATCATCCAATTCGAGCTGTCCCTCATGCAAGGCAGTGATCACCTGAGCAATATCAGGGACGCGAATTTCGGCGAACCCGGTATCGTTCAGCATGTGGATAAACCCGCGGACTACCTTCACCCCGTCATGCCGATAGTAATGTTCGAGATTGTGCGAGCAGTAGATGGCATCGTAGACGCCACCCGGAAGTTTTTCCAGTTGGCGCGCATCGCAAACGATGTCCGGCGCACCTCGCGGATCAATGTCAAGCAGCTCATGCTGCCACCCGTCGAAGTAACTGGGAATCGCCGTCGCCTTGCTGCCTCCGCCCACATTCAACACTCTCTTGGCGCCGATGTCGTGGCTCTTGGTTATCGCGGGTTTGGCTGCCGAGAAAATATCCCTTATCAGCGAGATCAGCATCTGCACTTTCCCCAGATCTTACTGGCGGCACCAGATTTGAAAGCGCCCTAGCGCCCCAATTCCGTCATTTGATACAAACCGACCGCACTTGCTTCAAGTCGGTCAGCCCCAGCATGATCTTTTCCATGCCGTCCATCTTCAAGGTGCGCATGCCGCTCTCCACCGCCGCCGCGAAAATTTCGGAAACGCGCGCGCGTTCCTGAATCAGCCGCTTGATGTGGTCGTCGGCGACCAGCAGTTCGTGCAGCCCGAGCCGGCCCTTGTAGCCTGTCTTGTTGCACTTGTCGCATCCCACGGTCTTGTAGAACTTCAGCCGGCCTTCGTGCCCGTAGAGTTTGAGCCAGCTTTCATAGAGCTTCCTGGCTTCACCGGCGGAGTCGGTTTTCCAGGCCGAAGAGTGCCGCAGCTCTTCGGCATACTCGGTGATGAACAGCTTGATTTCCTCGGCGTCCGGTGTGTACTCCTGCTTGCAGGCGCATAGCTTCTTGGCCAGCCGTTGCGCCAGGATGCCCAGCAAGGCATCGGCGAAATTGAACGGGTCCATTCCCATGTCCAGCAGCCGGACGATCGATTCGGGCGCCGAGTTGGTGTGCAACGTGGAAAACACCAGGTGGCCGGTTAGCGAGGCCTCCACGCCCATCGACACCGTCTCCTTGTCGCGCGATTCTCCGACCATGATGATATCGGGGTCGGCGCGCAGGAAAGCACGCATCACGAGAGCGAAATCGATGCCCGCCTTCCTGTTGATCTGCACCTGGCGCAAACCTTTTTGCGTGATCTCGACCGGGTCTTCGGCTGTCCAGATCTTGGTATCCGGCCGATTGAGGAATTTCAGGATCGAGTGCAGCGTCGTAGTCTTGCCCGAGCCGGTCGGACCGCAGACATAGAAAAGGCCGTAGGGCTTGCTGACGGTCGCTTCGATGCGCTCCTTGTTGTGAGGGGTCAGGCCCAGTTGATCGAGCGGGATGGGTTCGCCTGCCGCCAGGATCCGCATCACCACGTCTTCGACGCCGCCCGCGGACGGGATCGTCGCAACGCGTAGCTCAATGTCCAGGGAGCCGAACTTCTTGAACTTGATCTTGCCGTCCTGGGGTTTGCGTTTTTCGGAAATGTCCAGGTCGCACATGATCTTCAACCGGGTGATCATGGCCTGCCGGAAGTGCGAAGGCACTTCGATGTACGGCTGCAGGCTGCCGTCGATGCGGAAGCGGATACCCGTCTTGGCCTTGCCAGGCAGCGGTTCAATATGGATGTCGGAGGCCTTCTGGTTGTAGGCGTCGACAATGACCTTGTTGACGAATTTCACCAGCTCGTTGTCGGCCGCGGCCGATTCAAGCGCGGAGTCGTCGCGCTCCTCGTCCGTGGGCCCGCTCAGGTCGGCCAGCAGCTCGTCGATCGAGGCGCCGTCGTCACCGCCATAAAGCTGCGCCAGTGTTTCCTCGAACTCGGTCTGCGTCGTCACCCTGTAAGCGAACTTGTTAAACCGCGGAAAGACCTGGGGCACGATGCGCGAGCCGCGCACGGCTTCCGGATCGAGGCACATGATGACCAGGCCTTCCGGCGACTCTTCCAGCGGAATCCAGCCCTGCTCCTGGACGAAGTCGCGCTTGAGCGGGCCCTGCAGGCCCTCCGAACGGATCCGTCCGGCGTTGAAAGGCTCATACGGCAGGCCGAAAAACTTCGCCAGCGAAGGACCGATCTGCGCCGGCCGGATGTGAAAACCCGCCATCAACGTGTGCTCGACGGACGTGCCTTCCTCGCGCGCCTGAAGGATGCACTGCTGCAGTTCGTTCGCAGTCATTACCCCTTCGGCGACCAGCCCATCGTACTTGGTGGCGCGGCGGCGCTGGCCTTCGGCCGCTTTCTCCACGCGCTGGCGGATCGCCGTGGCCAGCGTCCTGCACAGCTGGGCGGCGCCTTCCACTTCGAGTTCACCGAACGGCTGGTTATTCTTGTTGTTGATGACCTGCAGCACGCCATGCAGGTTGTCTCCGTCGAGAATCGGAACCACGAGCATCTGCCTGGTGCGGTAGCCCGATCGCTTGTCGACCTCCTTGAGAAAGCTGAGCGTGGGGTGGATGCGTTTGAGCGCTTCGTCATCGTAGACGTCGCCGATGTTCAGCAACTGGCGGCTCACCGCGGCGTAGCCCGCCAGGCTCTGGGCGCTGATCGGCAGCTTCAGTTCGCGGCTGGTATTCAGGCCGGTCTTGACCTTGGACACGATCGCGGTGCGATCTTCGTTCACGGCATAAAGCGTCAGGCGATCGGCGTTCAGCAACTTGCAGATATCCTGGCTGGCCTCGAGCATGATCTGCTCGACGTTCTCGGTCTCGTGAATCCTGGTGCTGACCTGCTGCAGCTGGCGGAAGAACAGGGCTTCGAACGAGCCGCCCCGTTTTTCCGGCGGCAACTGCTGCGAGTCGAAAAACGCCTGCTCGGTATCGCGCCGCGAGGTAAGGACAGCGCTCATAGATCGAACTCCTGCCCCGCGCGCAGCCAGCGAATATCATGGACGACGTTCGGCCCGAATGGCTGGGTCTGGTCGAATTTCTGGATCTCGCTCATGATCAGCTCGGTTTCGGCCGGCTTGGTGTGCGTGATGTAGATCGGAAAGCGCTTGCCCTGGTCGATGCAGTCGAGCTCGTCGGCCAACGCATGCGGCGACAGGTGCAGGCTGCGTTTCGCGAGGTCCTGCTCACGGTTGCTGAACGCCGTCTCGATCACCAGGGCCGCCACATTCATCTGGTTGATGCGCCGCCAGAAAGCAGGATTGCGCTCGGTATCCCCGCTGAAGACCCAGCATCCCTTGCCCGATGTGGCAGCGTAGCCGACCGCCGGAACGGTGTGGACTGCCGGCAGGACCTCGATGCGCTTGCCGGTGATATCCAATGTCTGGCCGACGCGGATTTCATGAAAACGGATGAACGGCGCCGCGGGCGTCGGAATGCGGCTGAAATCGGGCCAGATGACATCGTTGAACACGTGCGCCTTGAGAGCGGCAATGGTTCCGGCCAACGCATGCACGATGATGGGCTTGGCCAGCTGCGAGGCGATCGCGTCCACCATCAGCGGCAGGGCCGCCACATGATCAAGATGCGAGTGCGTCAGCAGGACATGCTCTACGCGCCTCATCTCTTCCAGCGTCAGGTCGCCCACGCCGGTGCCCGCGTCGACCAGGACGTCCCCGTCGATCAGGAAGGAGGTGGTTCGACACTCCTTCGCGATCGCTCCAGAACAACCCAGCACGCGCACCTTCATGGGAGTCCTATTTGGTTTCGAAATTGGTTGCGCCATCCCACTCGGGATCGAAGGGCAGCAATCGCATCGAGGCTACACGCTCGGAATACAGTTGGTAAAGGTATTTTTTTGCATTCATGCGCTGCAAATTCAGTAGCAGCACGTCGCACTGGTCCCAGTCCTGCGCTCGATAGGCTTTCAGGAAAATCGCCCAGGTCTTGAGTTCGTCGGCGTGGTCCTTGTCCAGCCGATCGGCCGGCGCCAGAGGCCAGAAGATCCCCACCGCCTGCTCCTTCCCTTTGACCCTGACCTTGTCCAGCTCCTGCCAGGCGAATTCGGCCGCGGGCCGGCGCGTTGTTTCGCTTGCGACGATATCGACGCCATAGGCCTTGGACAGGCCTTCCAGCCTGGAACCGAGGTTCACCGCGTCGCCGATCACCGTATAACTGCGGCGCACGTGCGAACCCATGTCGCCGACGCACATCGTCCCGGTATTCAGCCCGATGCCGATGCCGATTTCCGGCATGCCCTTGGCGCGATGCTCCTCGTTGATCTTGCGCACGGCATTGGCCATCTCCATCGCGGTCTTCACCGCCATCGAGGCGTGATTCGGAATTTCCACGGGGGCGCCCCAGAACGCCATCACGCAATCGCCCATGTACTTGTCGATCGTTCCGCGGTTGGCCCGGATCAGGTCCGTCAGCCGGCTGAACACCGCGTTCAAGAGTTCCTGCAGCTGGCTCGGCTCCATCTTTTCCGACATCTTGGTGAAGCCCCGCATGTCGCAAAACATGACAGTGAGCTCCTTGTTGCTCGCCTTCATGCTGTAGGCGTCGGGATCTTTCACCATTTCGTCGACCAGTTCGGGCGGGACGTAGGTGCCGAACAGGTTGGCCAATTCGCGCTTGCTGCGGCTTTCGACGAAGTAGCCATAGCTCATGTTCAACGCGAAGGCGGCGAACGCCATGACCAGGGCCCCGGCCAATGGCAGCACCAGTCCGTAGCCGAGGTAGAGCCAGAAGTTCAAGGCCAGCAGGGCGGCAAGCACCGCCATGCTGGTGA
Organism: Ramlibacter sp.; assembly: GCA_035571795.1. Classification (GTDB taxonomy): domain Bacteria; phylum Pseudomonadota; class Gammaproteobacteria; order Burkholderiales; family Burkholderiaceae_C; genus Ramlibacter. The sequence continues at coordinate 10,740 of DATNBX010000113.1, read as the reverse complement.
GCACCGCACGTGTGGCCGACAGCAAGGGCAGGGCGAAGGCCAGCGTCAATCCCGACAGCAGCAGCACGACCACCTCATAGCCAATCGCGTAGTCCGGTTTGACAAGCACCCGGCCGTCCATCAAACCGGAGATCACGTTGGCGTGCGTCTCCACGCCGGGGTAGGTTTCACCCACCGGGGTCACGCGCAGATCTTGCAGCCCCGGCGCCGTGGTGCCCACCAGGACGATCTTGTCCTTCAGGCTGCCGGCCGCGAGCCGCTTGCCCAGCACATCCGACGCGGAGATGTACCTGAAGGTGCCGCTGGCCGCTCCTCCGGGGCCACGGAACGGCACCAGCGCAGCAACCCTGTCGTCCACCGGCAGGGCCAAGGTTCTCTGTCCCTGCCGCAGCAGGATGCTCTCGAGCCCCTGGTAGCTGCGCGAAAGGAAGCGGTCGCGGGGGAAGCCCGGTTCGACACCGGGCCGGCCGACCAGCATGCGGAACATCGCAAGCGACAACGCCTCGTAATAGTGGCCCTTATATTCGGCTATCAGCGGGATCGAGCGCACCACCCCATCGCCGTCGACGATCGGGTTGAAGAAACCGGCCATCGGAGCTGCGCCGGCCAGCTGCTCGATGTTGGCGCCGTAGCCGTTCCAGGTCGTGAACTTGATCGGGCGTCCGAGCAGGCTTTCCTTGCTCATGACCGGAGCGGGCAAGACTCCGGAGCTGCGTCCGTCGCGATCGCTCGTGAAGTAATAGCCCAGCACGACCGGACGTTTCTCCAGCGACTTGGCAAACAGCGCGTCGTAGTCCAGTCCCGCCTGGAGCTGGCCGAGCTTTTCGCCAAAGCCGGGCTGGTCCTTGAATTCGGCGCGTGCCATCTGCCGCAGCCGTTTCAGGCCCGAGCTGTCGTCGGCCTCGGCGAAAACAATATCGAAGCCCAGCAGCACTGCGTTCTGGCGCTCCAGCAGTTCCTGCACCAGATCGGCCAGCTGGTTGCGGCCCCACGGCCAGCGCCCCACCTCGGCCAGGCTCTTCTCGTCGAGATCGACGATAACGATGCGGTCGTCCGGCGTCCGCGGCATTGTCGCGCGCAGACGGGCGTCGTAGATGATGTCGTCCAGGCGCTGCAGCACGCCGATCGTCATGAAGCCGCTCGCGTGGAGCAGGGCGAAGACCAGCGGGATCAGGGTGACCCCGATGCGGGACCAGTGTTTGTTGAGCAAACCCATCAGTCCCGCAAGCCTCGCATTTTCAATGACGCCGGCGCGTGCCCGCCAGCGCGATCAGGCCTGCACGAACTGCATCTGGGTTCCAGCCAGTTCCAGCAAGTCGCCGTTTTTCAGCGGCACGGGCTCCGCCCCGACCGAGGTGCCGTTGAGAGTCGGCTTGTTCGTGCCGTCGACATGCGCCACCACGAACCCATGCGGGCGCCGGGTAATCGCAGCGACGGCGACGCCGGGTTTGCCGATGGTCGTCACGACCTTCACCAGTGGGACTTCGCGTCCGGCCGCCGCGCCCGAGAGAACCTTGATCGCCGCGTTTGCCGCCGTCGCCTCGGCAGGCCGTGCCGCAGCAGAGCCAGGCTGAGCAGCTGCAGCGCTTGGCTGGCTCGGCGGTGGCGCCACGATGCCTGCCGAACCCGCCTTGATGATCATTGTCTTTTCGAAGCCCGGACCTGCCGCTTCGTTGATGTACTTGATCTTGTACTTACCGATCTCGACCGTGTCGCTGTTCTGCAACAGCTGCTTCTTCACCGCCTTGCCGTTCACATAAGTGCCGTTGGTACTGTTGAGGTCCTCGAGGTAGACCTCATTGCCGCTCATCTGCAGCACGGCATGCTCGCCGCTGACTGCCAGGTTGTCGATGACGATATCGTTGTAGGGCCGGCGGCCAAGCGTCGTCCGGTCCTTGGTCAACTGCACTTCCTTGATGACGACACCGTCGATCGAGACGATCATTTTCGGCATGGTCCACTCCTGTCTGAATGACACATTATCGTAAAACTAATACCAAAGGCTATTTTCCCAGCAATCTGGAAATCAAGCCGCGTTTTTTCGAGCCAGCGATGGCTTGAGCCAACAGAACGGAGATATTGTCCCGGCCGCCGTTGGCGTTCGCCGTGTCGATCAGCTGCGCCACTTTTTGCTCCAGCGGGACCTCGTTTGCGAGAATCCTGGCGATTCCTCCATCATCCACCATGTCGGACAAGCCGTCCGAACACATGAGGTAGATATCGCCCGGCTCGACTCTGTGTTCGTTGACTTCCAGCAACACTGCGTCTTCCACGCCGAGCGCCCGGGTCACGAGATTCTTGTTGCTGGAGGTCGCGGCCTGCTCGGCCGTGATAAGGCCGGCATCCATCTGCTCCTGAAGCAAGGAATGGTCCTTGGTGATCTGCTGGAACTCGGTGCCGCGCAGGCGGTAGCAGCGCGAATCGCCGATATGGCCCAGCATGAGCCGGCCGTCCTGGAAGACGCCCAGCACCAGCGTAGTGCCCATACCGCTGTATTGCGGATTGGAGTTGGCCGCGTTGAAAATCGAGCGGTTGGCATTGTCGACACAAATTTCCATTGCCCGGCGCACCTCGCGCGAATTGGCATGTCGGCCAGCCTGCGACAGCCACCGGCCCAGTTCCGACTTGATGAAAGTCGTCGCCATGCCGCTGGCGATTTCCCCGGCGTTGTAGCCGCCCATGCCATCGGCCAGGACAGCCAGACGCGTGGGTTCGTCAACCGTGACCGAGTCTTCGTTGTTCTCGCGTGCGAGGCCCGGGTCCGTGCGTATGCAAAACTCGTAATTCATAGGTTGCGGATCAAGCCTTCGGGTCGGCCTCGTAATCCCCGGCGGCGGGGGCTGGGGATTCTGCGGGCTTGCTGATCACGGTTTTGGCGAAGGCTTCCGCGTTACCCGCGTCTTTCTTGCGCGCCGCATCATAGCCGGGCGTCACATGCGGTGGCTGGATGCCGATGACCGTCGCTTCGAACACGGGCGCTGCGCTGGCGCGCGCCACTGGGACGACCGGAGCGGCCGTTGGCGACGAAAGGTCCGCCATCACGGCGCGCAAGTCGGCGGCGAACTGGTTGCCGTCCTGGTAACGGGTTTCAGGACGCTTGCTCAGCGAAAGCGCCACAATGTTGGCCAGTCGTTCGGGAATCTCCTTGCGCACGATCCGGATGTCGGGCGCCTCCTCGTTGGCAATCTTGTACATCAGCTCGGCCATCGAATCGCCCCGGAACGGAAGCACCCCCGTCAGCATCTGGAACAGCATGACCCCCAGGGAATAGAGGTCGGAGCGGCCGTCGACTTTCTTGCCGGCGATCTGCTCGGGCGACATGAAACTCGGCGTGCCTAACACCAGCCCGGTCTTGGTCTTGCTCGAGTCGGTGATCCGCGCGATGCCGAAGTCCGTCACCTTGACGGTATCGGTGTCGCTCTCGTACATGATATTGGCGGGCTTGATGTCGCGGTGCACGACATTCTGCCGATGGGCATAGGCCAGTGCTTCGGCCACCCGCGCCACGATCGACAGCACTCTTGGAATCGGCAGCAGTTGCCCGTCCTTACATAGATCGACGAGGTCCTTGCCTTTGAGGAATTCCATGGCTATGTAGGCCAGGTCATGTTCCTCGCCGGCGTCGAAGATGGTCACGATGTTCTGGTGCTGCAGGCGCCCGGCCGTTTCGGCCTCGCGGAAGAACCGTTCGCGCGCGTCGGTCAACTCCTCGCCTTCGAACTCCTGGGACAGGGCCATGGTCTTGATCGCCACCACGCGGCCTATCTTCGGATCCTTGCCGAGGTAGACGACGCCCATGGCGCCCTTGCCGAGTTCCTTTTCCACCTGATAGCGGCCCAGCATGGGTTTTTCGACCGCACCGCCGTCAAGTAGCTTGGTTCCGCCCGGATGCGCGCCGCTCCCACCCAGCATCACGGTTTCCGAAAGGTTCCTGGCGCGGTTGAGCTTGGACTGCAAATCCTTGTAGTCCTTGTTCCAGGCGGCCATGTGCTGGTACACCGCCTCCGCCTTGTTGAACTGGCGCTTGCGTTCGAAGTCGAGGGCAAGGTTGTACAGGTTGGCCATCACCTCGTCGCTCATGGGCACCCGTCGGAAGCGATCGAACGATGCGTCGAGCTGGCCCTGGCCCTGCAGTGCCAGACCCATCATCCGGTTGGTTTCGGCCGATTCGTCATCGGACCTGAGCTTGCCTGCCTCGGTGACCAGGAAACGCTTGGTGGTAATGGCTAGGTGTCCGATCACCAACAGCGAAACCGGGAACACCAGCTGCAGCCAGATGGACGCACTGGCCAGCAGCGCGAATTCGGTGCCCATCAGCGCCACAAAAAGCAACGCTGTCACCGCGCCGGCCATACCGGCCGAAAGGCGCGGCAAACCCGCGACCAGATAAGCGGCGATCAGTAGAAAAACGCCCAGTGCGGCCCCGGCTCCCCAGGCGGGCTGGACAATGAAATGCTCGCCCAAAACGCTGGACGTGATGTGAGCGATCAGCTCCACGGGCGTGATCGACTGGTAGCCGGGTGCGGGGGACTGCACGCCCACGCCGGTCGCCGTCGCGCCGATCAGAACGATCTTGTCGGCATACTTGCTAGCGGGGATCTTCCCGCTCATCACGTCGTAGAAGGAGTCCACGGCGAACGCGGGCTTGCCATCCTTGCCCCGGTAGAACTGCGACAGCATGTGCGCGGCGCCGTCCGTCCTGACTCGCAGCTTGCCGATCTGCACGGACTCGCCCGCGTTGAGCTTGATGTCGCCGGCTTCGAGGTTCAGGCTCTTGGCCGCGGCCAGCAAGGCCATCGAAGGCACCGCCTTGCCGTAGTAATTGACGAGCAACGGCTCGGAGCGCACGGCCCCGTCCACATCATTGAGCAGGTTCAGGTGGCCCACTCCCGCCGAAGCGGCGCCGATTGCGTCGATCGGTTCCTGCGCCCTGACGGCCGGTTCGGAGAAGCCCGTGCTTTCGTCGATCGCGCTTCTCAGAGCGAACGGCGGCAACGGCTTGTCGGCCTTGCCTTGAGGCTCGCCCAGCGAGAAGAACGAGGGAACCAGCACATTGCCCGCTTTGGCCATGCTGGCGGCCAGCTTGGCATCGGTATCCAGGGCGAGTTCGGCTTCGGCGATCACATCGCCCAGTTGCTTGGTCACGCCCGGCGGGTTGTCGCCGCCCAGGGGGCCAAGCGCCTCCTTGATCTTGCGGATGAAAACCAGCCCGCGGTCGGTCTGAGGCTCGAAGAAAAATGTCGTGTAGACAATCGTCTTGGCCTTGGCTGCCGACAATTGATCGATCAGTTGCGCGTGGACGTCGCGTGGCCAGGGCCAGCGGCCAATGTTTGCGATGCTCTGGTCGTCGATGGCAATGACGGCGATGCGGTCGGACGGCTGGCGGCCGCTGCTGGTGCTGGCGAAATCGTAGAAACGACGCTCGACGGTGCCGATCACGTCCGTGGCCAGATGCAGGACGACGACGGCCAGTACGACCAGCGCGGCCACGAACCAGTCCGTGCGCCAGAACTGGCCACGTTTCGCCGATAAAGAATTGCCCACTGCGCCCCCGTCCTGAGAACCGATCAACGCCGCTGATTGACGCGGCATTCCGCACACCCGCGACGCCAGGAAAAGGGTGCAGGCCTCTTGCTGGACGTTAACAGACGGCCCAGCGCTGGACAAGGCAATTTGTCACGTTGGCGCTACGTTTTGTTGCAATTGGAAGCACATTGCACTTTGCGTGACGCGCCAGCCCATTCGCCCGCTAGGCTGTGTTCATGCGTGCGCGAGCCTGGATCGCCTTGCCCACGCCCACCACGAAGGCGGCACCTGCAGCAGGTACCGCATAGTGCAGCCAGGGGCTCGCCGCGACCAGCTCCTTGAGCACGTTGTCGCCGATGACGGCTTCACCGCCGACCCACCCGATCAATCCGGCCCCGATCACGACGATGATCGGGAACCGCTCCATGAGCTTGATCATGAGCGTGCTGCCGAAGATCACCAGCGGGATGCTGATGGCCAGGCCGAGTATGAGAAGCAGCATGCTCCCCTGGGACGCCGCCGCCACCGCGATCACGTTGTCCAGGCTCATGATCAGGTCTGCGATCAGGATGGTGCGGATCGCCGAGAGCAGGTTGCCGTGATGCTTGACCTCACCCGCGTCGTTTTCATCTTCGTCGCCCAGCAACTGGACACCGATCCAGAGCAGCAGCAGTCCGCCCACGATCTGCAGGTAAGACAAGGCCAGGAGCTTGGCCGCCACCACCGTGAGAACGACCCGCAGCACAACGGCCGCACCGGAGCCGAAGACCACTGCCTTGAGCTGCTGGTTGGCCGGCAACGTGCGTGCGGCCAGCGCGATCACGACGGCGTTGTCGCCTGACAGGATGATGTTGATCCAGATGATCTTGACCAGCCCGATCCAGAATTCCGCGCTCTGGAGAAATTCCATTGCCGTGTCCAGCAGTGCCGGCCGCTCAGAGCAGCGCCTTGAGCAGCTTGCCCATCTCGGACGGGTCGCGGGTCACCTTGAAACCGCACTCTTCCATGATCGCCAGCTTGGCTTCCGCGGTGTCGGCCCCGCCGGAAATCAGCGCGCCTGCGTGGCCCATGCGCTTGCCCGCCGGCGCCGTGACGCCTGCGATGAAGCCGACAATCGGTTTCTTCATGTTGGCTTTGCACCAGCGCGCGGCGTCCGCCTCGTCCGAGCCGCCGATCTCGCCGATCATGATCACCGCATCGGTTTCAGGATCGTCGTTAAACGCTTTCATGATGTCGATGTGCTTCAGCCCATTGATCGGGTCGCCGCCGATGCCCACGGCACTGGTCTGCCCCAGCCCGAGTTCCGTCAGCTGGGCCACCGCTTCGTAGGTGAGGGTGCCGGAACGGCTGACCACTCCAACGCGGCCCTTGCGGTGGATGTGGCCGGGCATGATGCCGATCTTGATTTCGTCGGGGGTGATCAGGCCTGGGCAGTTGGGCCCGAGCAGCAGCGTCTGCTTGCCGCCCGCCGCCACCTTGGCTTTCATCTTGTTGCGCACCTCGAGCATGTCGCGCACCGGAATTCCCTCCGTGATGCAGATCGCGAGATCCAGGTCGGCCTCGGCGGCCTCCCAGATCGCGGCGGCGGCACCGGCCGGCGGTACATAGATAACCGAAACCGTTGCTCCCGTGTCTGCTTTGGCGTCCTTCACGGAAGCGTAGATCGGGATGCCGAAAACTTTCTCCCCCGCCTTCTTGGGATTCACCCCGGCGACGAAGCAGTTCTTTCCGTTCGCATATTCCTGGCACTTCTCGGTGTGGAACTGGCCCGTCTTGCCCGTGATACCCTGGGTGATGACTTTGGTGTCTTTGTTGATGTAGATCGACATGTTTGATTCCTAGTCTCTTAGTCAGTTGGGGACAGAGCTGAAGGTCTGTCCCGCAAAATCACTTGGATGGACAGAGTTGAAGATCTGTCCCGCAAGATCACTTGGCTACCGCTGCCACAACTTTCCGGGCCGCTTCGGCCATGGTGTCGGCGCTGATGATGGGCAAGCCGGAATCGGCGAGCAGCTTCTTGCCAATCTCTTCGTTCGTGCCTTTCATGCGCACGACCAGGGGCACGCCCAGGTTCACCGCCTTGCAGGCCGCAACGATGCCGCTGGCGATGGTGTCGCACTTCATGATGCCGCCGAAGATGTTGACCAGGATGGCCTTCACGTTCTTGTTCTTCAGCATGATCTTGAAGGCCTCGGTCACCTTTTCAGGCGTGGCGCCGCCCCCCACGTCCAGGAAGTTCGCGGGAGACGCGCCGAACAGCTTGATGGTATCCATCGTCGCCATCGCGAGCCCGGCGCCGTTGACGAGGCAGCCGATATTGCCGTCCAGGCTGATGTAGGCAAGGTCGTACTTGCTGGCTTCGATTTCAGCCGGATCCTCCTCGTCGAGGTCGCGCAGCGCGACGATCTCGGGATGGCGGTACAGCGCGTTGGAGTCGAAATTGAACTTCGCGTCCAGCGCCTTGATGTTGCCGTTGCCTTCGAGGATCAGCGGATTGATTTCGACGAGGCTGGCGTCGGTCTCCATGTAAACCTTGTACAGCTTCTTGAAGACATCGATCGCCTGCGCCGTCGAGGCGCTGGGCACGCCGATGCCGTCGGCGAGTTTCCTGGCCTGGGCGTCGCTCAGGCCGGCCAGCGGATCGACGAACACCTTGATGATCTTTTCGGGCGTGGCATGCGCCACTTCCTCGATGTTCATGCCGCCTTCGCTGGAGGCCATGATCGCCACCTGCTGCGAGGCACGATCGGTCACTGCCGAAACGTAGTATTCCTTCTTGATGTCGGCGCCGTCTTCGATGAGCAGGCGGCGCACTTTCTGGCCGGCCGGGCCGGTCTGGTGAGTGACCAATTGCATGCCCAGGATCTGGCCGGCGAGGCTCTTCACTTCATCGACCGAACGAGCGAGCTTGACGCCGCCGCCCTTGCCGCGGCCGCCCGCGTGGATCTGGGCTTTCACCACCCAGACCGGCCCGCCCAGTTTCTGGGCGGCTTCGACCGCCTCCTGGACGGTAAAGGCCGGAATGCCGCGTGGCACAGGCACGCCGAAATTGCGCAAGATTTCCTTGCCTTGGTACTCGTGAATCTTCATGAGGTTGTCTCTCGAGGAACTGGATGGGGGATAGCCCAGCGGCGGGCGCCGGCTCTTGTCAGGCCGCCTGCAATGTGCAGCTTGGGACTGTATCATGCTGCAACGCACCAAAGCACCACTTGCGTCGGAGTGGCTGCCTGGATTGCAAGGAAAAGAGATGCCCAAGGTCTTTATCGATGGCGAGGCCGGCACCACCGGTTTGCAGATTCGCGAGCGGCTCGAAAAGTTACCGCAGATCGAGCTCGTCAGCATCCCCTCCGAGCTTCGCAAGAACGCGGCGGCGAAGCGCGAGTTGATGGCGGGCGTGGACCTGGTCATCCTCTGTCTGCACGACGATGCGGCACGCGAATCGGTTGCGGTGATCGACGAGATCGCGCGAACCAGCGGCCGCGGCCCACGCGTCATCGACGCCTCCACCGCTCACCGCACGGCCGAGGGCTGGGTGTTCGGTTTTGCGGAGCTGGCGCCCGGGCAACGCGAAGCCATCGTGCGCGCCAGGCGCGTCAGCAATCCGGGCTGCTATTCGACCGGCGCAATTGCCCTGGTGCGGCCACTGGTGGACGCCGGCTTGATCCCGAGGGATTTTCCGCTGTCCTTGCCGGCCATCAGCGGCTACTCCGGGGGCGGGCGCGGCATGATCGAGGCGTACGAAAAGAACGAAGCGCCGGCATTCCAGGTCTACGGCCTGGGCCTGACGCACAAGCACGTACCCGAGATCGTGAAGTACACGGGCCTGACCCGCCGGCCGATCTTCATTCCGGCCGTCGCCAACTTCCGCCAGGGCATGCTGGTGGAGCTGCCGCTGCACCTGGACACGCTGCCCGGCAAACCGACGTCGAACGATTTGCACGCAGCTTTGGAGCGGCACTATTCCGGCAGCGAGTGGGTAACCGTCGTCCCGCCGACCGGCGACGGCAAGATCGATGCGCTGGCGCTGAACGACACCGACACGATGGAGCTGCGCGTCTACGCCAATGAGCAATACCGCCAGGCGGTGCTGATTGCGCGGCTGGACAATCTGGGCAAGGGCGCCAGCGGCGCGGCAGTGCAAAACCTCAAGCTGATGCTCGGACTCTAATGCCCCGGCCCGCCGATCTCGGCGCTATCGCCGGTTCGTATCGGGCCTAGTCTGCCTCTTCGCCGCCGCAGAGCAATCGGCTGATCACCTCGCCGCCAAAGCCCCGCGCGGCCAGGAAACGCGCCTGCTTGCCCCTTTCGCGGGCATCGGCCGGCAGTGCGCCGAATTTCTTGCGCCAGACCTCGCGGGCGCGCCGCAGCTCGGACGATCGCAGGCCTTCGACCGCCCGCGCCACCAGCTGCGGGTCCAGCCCCTTGCCCTGCAGCTCCAGGCGAATGCGCGCGGCACCCAGCCTGGAGGAGCGCCGATGCAGCACCGACTCGAGCACGCGCTGTTCGTCGATGAAGCCCCTGGCCTGCAGCTCGTCGAGTACCCGGCGCAGCTGGCCGGGTTCTTCCTCGCGCACGGCCAGCTTGCGTTCCAGCTCGGCGCGCGAGTGTTCGCGCGTGCCGAGCAGTCGCAGCGCGCGGCCCTTCAGGGAGAGCTGGCCCGCCCCCATTTCAACTGTTGCTCGCAGCTTTGCCGCCGCTCATGCGGCTTGGACATCGGGTGGCAGCAGCGGAATGCCCAGTGACTCGCGCACCTTGTTCTCGATCTCGCGCGCCAGCTCCGGGTTCTCGCGCAGGAACTCGCGCGAGTTGTCGCGGCCCTGGCCGATCTTCTCGCCGTTGTAGGCGTACCAGGCGCCCGACTTTTCCAGCACGCGGGTGTTTACGCCCATGTCGATGATCTCGCCCAGGCGGCTGATACCTTCGCCGAACAGGATGTCGAACTCGGCGGTCTTGAACGGGGACGCGACCTTGTTCTTGACCACCTTGACCTTGGTCTCGTTGCCGATCGACTCCTCGCCCTTCTTGATGGTGCCGGTGCGGCGGATGTCCAGGCGCACCGAGGCGTAGAACTTGAGCGCGTTGCCGCCGGTGGTGGTTTCGGGACTGCCGAACATCACGCCGATCTTCATGCGGATCTGGTTGATGAAGATCACCATGCAGTTGGTCTTCTTGATCGTGGCGGTGAGCTTGCGCAGCGCCTGGCTCATGAGGCGC
>DATNBX010000112.1:0-21418 GCA_035571795.1 Ramlibacter sp. | reverse complement strand
GTGGCCTGCTGGAACTCGACTTCGGAGCTCGCGTTGGCCTTGTTGCCCAGCTTGTCCTTCAGGCGCTGGATGCGCATGGCGTTGACCGAGCCGTCCGGCAGCACGCGCGGCAGGAACAGGCAGCTCAGGCCGGCCGGCGTGCGCGCCAGGATCAGGAAGGCGTCGCACATCGGCGCCGACAGGAACCATTTGTGGCCAGTGACGCGGTAGCGCTGGCCCCAGTTGTCCTGGCCGTCGGGCACCGCCTCGCTGGTGTTGGAACGCACGTCCGAACCACCTTGTTTTTCGGTCATGCCCATGCCCATGGTAAGGCCGGCCTTGTCCCGCCACGGCTTCAAGGCCAGGTCGTAGGCGCGGCTCGCGAGACCCGGGCCCCAGTCGGCATACACGGCCTCGTTCCTGCGCAAGGCGGGCGTGACGGCGTAGGTCATCGAGATCGGGCACAGGATCGAGGGCTCCAGCTCCGTGAACAGCATGAACGAGGCGGCGCGCAGCACGTGCGGCGAGGCGGTCTTCTGGGTCCAGGGTGTGCCATGCAGTCCAGCCGCCGTGGCGGCGCCCATCAGCGCGTGGTAGCTGGGATGGAATTCGACCAGGTCGGCGCGCCGGCCGAACCGGTCGTGGGTATGCAATTGCGGCGTATAGATGTTGGCTAGCCGGGCGTGCGTCTGCATCTCCTGGCTGCCCAGTGTCTTGCCAAGGGTAGCCAACGCGCCAGTGTCGAGCTGAGGCGCATTGAATTTCAGGCCGGCGCGCAAGGCGTTGTTGCCCTCGAACAGGTTGTAGTCGACCAGCGGTTCGGGCTGGTTGAAAACTTCGTGGGTCATATCGGACATCGCGCGCCCTCCTCAAATCAGCTTGACCAGCTGCTTGCCGAAATTCTTGCCTTTCAGCAGCCCCAGGAAGGCTTTGGGTGCCGACTCGATGCCCTGCGAGATCGATTCGCGCGGGCGCAATTTGCCGCCGGCGACCAGCGCGGCCAGCTCCTTGAGCGCATCCGGCCAGACCTCCATGTGCTCGCCCACGATAAAGCCCTGCAGCTTGACCCGGTTCGTGAGTAGCAATTGCGGATAGGACATCGGCAACGGCTTGCCGTCGTAGCCGGCGATCATGCCGCACAGTGCAATGCGGGCGAACGCGTTGAATCGCAGCATCACCGCATCCATCACCATCCCGCCCACGTTCTCGAAATAGCCGTCGATGCCATTGGGACAAGCTTGCCTGATCGCCTTGGACAGCGAGGCCGCATCCTGGTGCTCCTTGTAGTCGATGCAGGCGTCGAAGCCGAGCTCCTGCAACGCGTACTTGCATTTGTCAGGCCCGCCGGCGATGCCTACCGCGCGGCAGCCGCGCGCTTTGGCGAGCGCACCGAAGGCGCTGCCCACCGCCCCGGTGGCCGCGCTCACGACCATGGTCTCGCCCGCTTTCGGTTCGATGATCTTGACCAGCCCATACCAGGCCGTCACGCCCGGCATGCCGACCGCACCCAGGTAATGCGACAGCGGCACCTGCGTGGTGTCGACCTTGCGCAGCGCGCCGAGCTGGTCGGCGTTGACCACGCTGTATTCCTGCCAGCCGCCGTAGCCCGCCACCTTGTCGCCGGCCTTGAACTTGGGCGAGCGGCTTTCCACCACCTCGCCTGCCGTGCCGCCCTGCATGACCAGGCCCAGCGGCTGCGGCGCCGCATAGCTCTTGGCGTCGTTCATGCGGCCACGCATGTACGGATCGAGGCTGAGGAAATGATGGCGTACCAGCACCTGCCCTTCCTGCAGGGGCGGCGTTTCGCCCGCGACCAGCTTGAAGTTCGACGCGGACGCTTCGCCCTGCGGGCGGTTGTCCAGAATGATCTGCTTGTTCTGCGGCATGAGTATCTCCCAGGGGCCAATGCGAACAGGCCCTAATCGGTGGAAATGATGTTTAGCGGGTTGACGCTCTTCGGTCCCGTGGGCAGGCGCTTGACGTACTTGAAGGTGCCGGTAGCGTGGGCGCAGGCGCGTCCCTCGCTATCGAAGATCGTGGCTTCGGTAAAGGCCATCGTCGCCGTGCGATGCATCAGCCGGCCGCGGCCGGCGAGCTTGCCGCGCGCCGGCTGCATGAAGCTTGTCTTCATTTCGATGGTGACCACGCCCATGCCCTGGGTGACGCTGCGGGCGGCGGTCGCCATCGACACGTCCAGCAGCGTCATGCAGGCGCCTCCGTGCGCAACCGAGAACGAATTCAGGTGCTCCGGTTTGGGCTCGTAGCGGATTTCGGAGTGGCCGCCTTCAAACAGCACGAGCTCGAACCCGAGGTGCTCGACGAACGGAATGTATGCGCCGAAATTCAATTCAGCCGCCCGTGATCACGCTGACGCCGCCGTCCACCGCCAGCCATTGGCCGGTGATGTGCTTGCCGGCGTCGGAGGCGAACAGCAGCGTGATGCCCTTGAGGTCCTCGTCGTCACCCAGGCGCTGTAGCGGCGCGTGCGCGGCAAGCTGCTCCTTGCCCAGCCGCTGCAGCGTGAACTCCGACATCTTGCTCGGGAAAAATCCTGGGCAGATGGCGTTCACGGTGATGTTGTACTTGCCCCATTCACAGCCCAATGCGCGGGTGAAGTTGATCACGGCGCCCTTGGAGGTGTTGTACGCCAGCGTCTGCATGTCCGGCGGATTGCCGCCCAGGCCGGCGATGGACGCGACGTTGACGATGCGGCCGTACTTGCGCGGGATCATGCTGCGTTTGGCGATGTGCTGCGACAGGATGAAATAGCCGCGCACGTTCAGGTTCATCAACTTGTCCCACGCCGCGACCGGATGGTCTTCGGCCGGCGCACCCCAGGCCGCGCCGGCGTTGTTGACGAGGATGTCCACGTCGCCCATGCGCTGCAGGGTTTCGTCGGCCAGCCGATGGATTTCCTCTTCCTTGGCGCAGTCCGCGGCGATCCAGCGTGCATCGATCCCCGCCGACTGCAGTTCGGCGGCGGCCTCCTCCAGGTCACCGGCCTTGCGCGAGGTCAGCATGACGCGAGCCCCGGCCTCGCCGAGCGCGTGGGCCATCTGCAGGCCCAGGCCGCGCGAGCCGCCGGTTACCAGGGCTGTCTTGCCCTTGAGATCGAACAGTTCCGAAATGATGCGGGTCATGCCTTATCTTCCTTTTCCTGGTGCAGTTATCGATTGTGCGTTCGCGGCCGGTGTTTGTGTGTCAGAAGGCCTCTTCGGGCATTTCGGCGCAGGTCGCATCCCGCCTGGCAGCCACGTCGAGCCAGGCGCCGATCTTCGGCAGCTCGTAGCGATAGAAATAGCGCGCCGCCCTCAGCCGGCCCTGTTGCGCCGGGATGGCCTGGGCGCCCGCGGGGATCGCCAGCACGACGTCCAGCCAGATCCAGGCCAGCACCGTGTGCCCGAACGCCTGCATATAAGGCACGGCATTGGCCAGCGCCAGCGCCGGATCATCGCCGGACCAGGCGGCCTCGGTCGCGGCCCGCACGTCCTGCAAGGCCCGGCCCAGCGCCGCCGCGTGCTCGGCCAATTCGGCTTGCGCGCCCGCGCGCGAAATCGTCGCCTCGACGCGCCCTGCCAGCAGCTCCAGGCCGCGGCCGCCTTCCATCCGGACCTTGCGTCCGAGCAGGTCGGCCGCCTGGATGCCATGCGTGCCCTCGTGGATCATGTTCAGCCGGTTGTCGCGCCAGTACTGCTCCACCGGGAAGTCCCGGGTGTAGCCATAGCCGCCGTGCACCTGGATCGCCAGCGAATTGGCTTCCAGGCACCATTCGCTCGGCCAGCTCTTGGCGATGGGCGTCAGCACTTCCAGCAGCAGCCGCGCCTCGTCGGCCGCCCGCGGCTCGCCGGTGTGCTGCTCATCCACGAGCCGGGCGCAATACAGCTCGAGGGCCAGTGCGCCTTCGCAATAGGACTTCTGCGCCAGCAGCATGCGCTTGACGTCGGCGTGCTCGATGATGCGCACCTGTGGCTGGGCCGGGTCCTTGCCCACGGCACCGGTGCCGTCTCGCGTTTTCTGGCCGACGGGTAAGCGGCCTTGCGGCCGGTTCTTCGCATAGTCGAGCGAGGCGTGATAGCCGGCCATGCCCAGCATCACCGCCGCCGTTCCGACGCCGATGCGCGCTTCGTTCATCATGTGGAACATGCAGCGCAAACCTTCGTGCGGACGACCCACCAAATAGCCGACAGCGCCGGCCTTCCCGTCGACCGGGAACTTGCCTTCGCCGAAGTTGAGCAGCGTGTTGGTCGTGCCCCGCCAGCCGAGCTTGTGGTTCAGGCCGGCCAGCGCGATGTCGTTGCGCTGGCCCGTCAGCTCGCCGCGCGTGTCCACCAGCTTTTTCGGCACGATGAAAAGGGAAATGCCCCGGGTGCCGGGAATCAGCTTGCCGTCGGGCCCGGGTATCTTGGCCAGCACGAGATGGATGATGTTTTCGGTCAGCTCGTGTTCACCGGCCGAGATCCACATCTTGTTGCCGCGAAGCCGGTAGCGCGGTCCGAGCGGATCGGCCTCGAAGTCTTCCCCATCCGGCACTGCCCGTGTCGTGATGTCGGACAGCGACGAGCCGGCTTGCGGTTCCGACAGGCACATGGTGCCGGACCAGCGACCGGAAAATTCGTTGAGCGCGAACACCTTCTTCTGTAGCTCGGTGCCATGGACCCGCAGCAGGTTCGCGTTGCCCACGGTCAGCATTCCCGAGCCGATGCTGACAGACGCCATCGCGAAGAAGGTGTGCGAAGCCGCTTCGATCGTGTACGGCAGCTGCATGCCGCCGATCTCGTAGTCCTGGGCGGCGCTGAGCATGCCGGACTGCGCGAACGCCTTGCAGGCTTCGTGCGTGGCCTTCGGCAGGATCACTTTTTCGCCGTCGAAGCGCGGCTCTTCGGTATCGACCGTCCGGTTGAACGGCGCGTATTTCTCCCGCGCGATCCGCTCGCAGGTATCGAAGACCGCATCGAAGGTTTCGCGCGAGTGGTCGGCAAAACGCGGGCGGGCCGTCAGCTCCTCGGCGCGGAGCCAGTCATAAAGAAGGAAATCCAGTGTCGGCCGCAGAGACATGCACGCGCTCCAATAAATTGTCATTGCGGGCCTGCCCCGGACCTGATCCGGGGACCCGCAATCCATGTCACTCCGGCCGGGGTTCAGGTCAACCAGACATGGATCCCGGGTCGAGCCCGGGATGACAAGGAAGTCAGATAACCTCGAACACGCCCGCGGCGCCCATGCCGCCGCCGATGCACATCGTCACGAGCACCCGCTTGGCGCCGCGCCGTTTTCCTTCGATCAACGCATGCCCGGTCAGGCGCTGGCCCGAGACGCCATAGGGATGGCCCACGGCGATGGCGCCGCCATTGACGTTCAGGCGATCGGCCGGGATGCCCAGCCGGTCGCGGCAGTAGATCACCTGCACGGCGAACGCCTCATTCAGCTCCCACAGGTCGATGTCGTCCACTTTCAGGCCCAGCTTCTTCAGCACCTTGGGCACCGCGAACACCGGTCCGATGCCCATCTCGTCGGGCTCGCAGCCGGCGACGGCAAAACCGAGGAAACGGCCAAGCGGCTTCAAGTTGTTGCGGCTCGCATACTCCTCGCTCACCACGACGCAGGCGCCGGCACCATCGGAGAACTGGCTGGCGTTGCCCGCCGCGATGACGCCACCGGGCAGCGCCGGCTTGATGCCGCTGATGCCTTCCTTGGTCGTGCCTTCTCGAGTGCCTTCGTCCTTGGCGACGGTGACTTCCTTGGTGCGCAGCCCCATCACCGGATCTGCGACGCCGGCTTTCACGGTGATCGGCGCAATCTCGGCGTCGAAACGTCCTGCGGCCTGGGCGGCGCAAGCCTTCTGCTGGCTGGCCGCGCCGTATTCATCCATGACGTCGCGCTCGATCTTGTAGCGCTTGGCGACCTGCTCGGCGGTCTGAAGCATCGACCAATAGATCTCCGGCTTGACCTCCGCCAGCCCCGGGTCGCGCAGCATGTGCGTGTTCATTTCCTGCTGCACGCACGAAATGCTTTCCACGCCGCCGGCCACGAAGACCTCGCCCTCGCCCGCGACCACGCGCTGCGACGCCAGCGCGATGGTCTGCAGCCCCGACGAGCAGAAGCGGTTGACGGTCATGCCGGACACCGTCACCGGGCAGCCGGCCTTCAGCGCGATCTGTCGCGCGATGTTGGCGCCGGTGGCGCCCTCGGGGTTCGCGCACCCCATGATCACGTCTTCCACGGCGTCGGCGGCGATGCCGGCGCGCTCGAGCGCGTGCTTGACCACGTGTCCGCCCAGGGTGGCGCCATGGGTCATGTTGAAGGAACCCTTCCAGCTCTTGGCCAGGGGCGTGCGGGCGGTGGAGACGATTACTGCGTTGGTCATGGCGAATGCCTTTCTTAAACTTTGTGGGACAGACCTTTAGCTCTGTCCTCAACTGACTGGGGATACGGTACTTAGTTGAAGGTCTTGCCTTCGGCCACCAGCCGGGCCAGCAGCGGCGCGGGTTCCCAGAACTTCGCGTCATCGCGCGGGTTGCGCTGGAAGCGCTTCATGGCCTGCACCACGTTGAACAGGCCGACCTGGTCCGCGTAGAGCATCGGGCCGCCGCGGTGCACCGGGAAGCCATAGCCGGTGATGTACACCATGTCGATATCGCTGGCCTTGGACGCGATGCCGTCTTCCAGGATGCGCGCGCCCTCATTGACCAGCGCGAACACCAGGCGCTGGACGATTTCGTCGTCGCCGATCTTGCGCGGCGTGATGCCCAGCTCCTTGCGGTGGTCCTCGATCATCTTGTTGACGAGCGGCGACGGGATGGCATCGCGCTTGCCGGCCTGGTAGTCGTACCAGCCGGCGCTGGTCTTCTGGCCGAAGCGGCCCAGTTCGCACAGCTTGTCGGCGGTGCGGCTGTACAGCATGTTGGGATGCTCGATCGCGCGGCGCTTGCGGATGGCCCAGCCGATGTCGTTGCCGGCCAGGTCGCCCATGCGGAACGGGCCCATCGCGAAGCCGAACTTCTCGATCGCCTTGTCCACCTGCTGCGGCGTGGCGCCTTCGTCCAGCAGGAAGCCGGCCTGGCGGCTGTACTGCTCGACCATCCGGTTGCCGATGAAGCCGTCGCACACGCCCGACACCACCGCCGTCTTCTTGATTTTCTTGCCGAGCGTCATGACCGTAGCCAGCACGTCCTTGCCGG
Source organism: Ramlibacter sp. (assembly GCA_035571795.1). Taxonomy (GTDB): domain Bacteria; phylum Pseudomonadota; class Gammaproteobacteria; order Burkholderiales; family Burkholderiaceae_C; genus Ramlibacter. The sequence continues at coordinate 14,261 of DATNBX010000112.1, read as the reverse complement.
TCTTTTCGCCGCGGATCACCTCCAGCAGCTTCATCACGTTGGCTGGGCTGAAGAAGTGCATGCCGACCACGTCCTGCGGCCGCCGGGTGAACGACGCGATCTTGTTCACGTCGAGCGTCGAAGTGTTCGACGCCAGGATCGCTCCCGGCTTCATGGTCGCGTCGAGTGTCTCGAACACCTTCTGCTTGACGCCCATTTCCTCGAACACCGCCTCGATCACAAGATCGGCGTCCTTCAGGTCCTTGTAGTCGAGCGTGGTGGATAGCAGGCTCATGCGCTGGTCGTACTTGTCGGCTTTGAGCTTGCCTTTCTTGACCTGCGCTTCGTAGTTCTTGCGGATCGTCGCTACGCCTTTGTCCAGCGCTTCCTGCTTCATTTCCAGGATCTTCACCGGGATGCCGGCGTTCAGGAAGTTCATCGAGATGCCGCCGCCCATGGTGCCGGCGCCGATCACGGCGACCGACTTGATCTCGCGCTGCGGCGTGTCGGCGGACACATCGGGAATCTTGGAGGCGGCGCGCTCGGCAAAGAAGATATGGCGCAGCGCCCGGCTTTCGGGGGTGAGCATCAGGTTCACGAAGATTTCCCGCTCGGCCGCCATGCCCTGCTCGAACTTCATCTGGGTGGCCGCCTCCACCGCATCCACGCACTTGGGCGGGGCCGGGAAATTTTTCGCCATGCCCTTGACCATGTTGCGCGCGAACTGGAAGTAGGCTTCGCCCAGCGGGTGTTTGCATGGAAGATCGCGCACCAGCGGCAGCGGACGCGCATCGGCCACCGAACGCGCGAACGCGATCGCCTCCTCCATCAGTGACTGCGCCGAAGCCGCCATGCGGTCGAACAATTTCTGTCCGGGCTGCTGTGCGAGCAACTCGCTCTTCACCGGCTCGCCGCTGACGATCATGTTCAATGCGATTTCCACGCCCATGGCGCGCGGCAGCCGCTGCGTGCCGCCGGCACCGGGGATCAGGCCCAGCTTGACCTCGGGAAGTGCGATGTTGGCCCCGGGCGCGGCGATGCGGTAGTGGCACCCCAATGCGAGCTCGAGCCCGCCGCCCATGGCAATCGAGTGCACGGCAGCCACTACCGGCTTGGCGGAATACTCGATCGCCTGGATGACCGAGCCGAGGTTCGGCTCGGCCAGCGCCTTGGGCGTGCCGAATTCGTTGATGTCGGCGCCACCGGAAAATGCCTTGCCGGCGCCGGTGATGACGATGGCCTTCACCGACGGATCGGCGTTGGCCTGTTCCAGCCCGCCGGCCAGGCCCAGGCGGGTCGCGTGCCCCAGCCCGTTGACGGGCGGATTGTTCATCGTGATCACGGCCACGTCGCCGTGCACCTTGTATTCAGCGGTCATGCTGGTGTCCTTGAAAAAATAAAAAGAACGCTCGTTCTATTTTGATTGTAAAAAGAAAATGCTGCGCCGCATTGACCGTTGTCCCACTTGAGACAAGGCTGCCATGCCGGGCTTGACCCGCATCCATGTTGGCGCGCCGCCATGGATCCCGGATCAGGTCCGGGATGACAAGACCACTACACCTCCAGCCACTCCTTGCGAATATAGGCGTCGGCACGCAGGCTGTCAGGCGTGCCGTGAAACACGATGCTGCCGTGCCCCATGACCAGCGCCCGATCGGAGATCGCCATCGCGATCGTAAGCTTCTGCTCGATGAGCAGCACCGAGACGCCGCGCTCCTTGAGCTTCTGCAGATATTGACCGACCAGCTCGACGATCTTCGGTGCGAGGCCTTCGGTGGGTTCGTCGATGATGATCAGGTCGGGGTCTCCCATCAGCGTGCGGCACAGCGTCAGCATCTGCTGTTCGCCGCCCGAAAGCACGCCCGCTTCAATGTTCTGCCGTTCCGCCAGCCGCGGGAACATCGTGTACATGTCGTCGAATGACCAGCGGCCGACCTGCCGAGCGCTTTTCTGGCCCAGCATCAGATTCTGGTGCACCGTCAGCTTGGGGAAGATGTCGCGGTTTTCCGGCACGTACCCGATCCCCAGATGGGCGATCTCATAAGGCTTCAGGCCCAGCGTGTGCCGGCCCTTCCAGTCGACGATGCCGGTGCACTCGACCATCCCCATGATCGCCTTGGCGGTGGTCGAGCGGCCCGAGCCGTTGCGGCCGAGCAGCGCCACGATCTCGCCCTCGCCCACGTGGAAATCGACACCATGCAGCACATGGCTCTTGCCATAGAAGGCGTGGAGGTCTTGGACTGTCAGCATCAGTGCGCTCCCACCTGCGCATCCGCGACGTGGGAGCCGAGATAGGCCTCCTGCACCCGGGCGTTCGCACGCACGGCGCCAGGCCGGTCGAACGCGATCACCTCGCCGTAGACGACCACTGCGATCTTGTCCGCCAGCCCGAACACCACGCCCATATCGTGTTCCACCGTCAGCAGCGTCTTGCCGACGGTGACTTCCTTGATCAGGTCGATGAAGCGCCGCGTCTCGCTCTTGCTCATGCCGGCAGTCGGTTCGTCCAGCAGGATCACGCTGGCGCCGCCAGCGATGGTGATGCCGATTTCCAGCGCGCGCTGCTCGGCGTAAGTCAGGTTGATCGCCAGCACGTCGCGCTTGCGGTGGAGCTTGATCATGTCGAGCAGCTGCTCGGCCCGGTCGTTCGCGTCGTGCAGGTCGGCCAGGAACTTGAGGAACGTGTACCGGTACCCCAGGCTCCAGAGCACGCCGCAGCGCAGGTTCTCGAACACGCTGAGCTTGGGGAAGATGTTGGTGATCTGGAAACTGCGCGACAGTCCCAGCCGGTTGATCTCGAACGGTCTCTTGCCGTTGATCCGCTGACCGTTGAGCAGCACTTCCCCGCTGGTGGGTGCGAATCGCCCGCTGATCAGGTTGAACAAGGTCGACTTGCCGGCGCCGTTGGGGCCGATCACGGCGATCCGCTCACCCGCGTTGACAGCCAGGTTCGCGCCGCGAATGATCTCGGTCTTGCCGAAGCTCTTGCGCAGGTCTTTCAATTCCAGCGCATACGCGGGCATGGCGCCCAGCTGCGACGCCGAAGTCGCGCCCGCTCTGGCGGTGTAGGGGACCGTCCGGTTGATGCTGTCGGGCACGGCGCTCATAGCGACTCCCTGCGCTTGATCTCTTTCTCGATGAATTCCTGGATCTCGCCCCACTGGCGCACGAAGTGGCGGCGCGTCACTTCGAACAGGCCCAGGCCCGTGAGCATCACGAAGACCGAACCGAACCAGCTGTTGACGCTGTACGCGTTGAGCGTGGTGCCCAGGAACCGCAACTCCGGGCCCAGAGCCGCATTGAGCTTGAGGTGATAGACCATCTCGATCATGGCCGCTGCGCCCAGCAGCACGATCAATGCGGTCGCCGCGAGCGCCAGGTAACTGACCCACAGCTCCCTCAGCCGGCCGAAGGCGGCGACGCGCAGGTTCATCATGATGAGGCTGGCGATCCCGCCGGGGGCATACATCACCATAAAGAGGAACACCAGGCCGAGGTACAGCAGCCAGGCCTTCGTGAGCTCTGAGAGAAAGACAAAGGCGACCACCATCAGGGTGGCGCCGATGATCGGGCCGAAGAAGAATGTCGCCCCGCCGAGGAATGTGAACAGCAGGTAGGCGCCGGAGCGCCCTCCGCTGACCACCTCGGAAGTCACGATCTCGAAGTTCAGCGCGGCCAGGCCGCCCGAAATACCGGCGAAAAACGCGGCGATGATGAAGGCCAGGTAGCGTACCTTCTGCGTGTCGTAGCCCACGAATTCCACCCGCTCCGGGTTGTCGCGCACGGCGTTGAGCATGCGGCCCAGCGGCGTGCGCGTGAACGCGAACATCAATGCCGTGCACACGAACGTGTAGAGGGCAATGAGGTAATAGAGCTGGATCTGGGGACCGAAGGTGATCCCCAGGGGCGCGGGACCGGTGACGCGGTTGCCCGATACGCCGCCCTCGCCGCCGAAGAACTCCGGGAACATGAGCGACATGGCCGCGACCAGCTCGCCGATGCCCAGCGTGATCATCGCGAATGGAGTGGCCGCTTTCTTGGTCGTGACCCAGCCGAAAACGACGGCGAAAAACATCCCGGCCAAGCCACCCACGATGGGAATGAGGCTCACGGGAATCGCGAGGCCGCCCTTGCTGACCAGATTGAGCGCATGAATGGCAAGGAACGCGCCCAGGCCGGAATACACCGCATGGCCGAAACTGAGCATGCCCCCCTGCCCCAGCAGCATGTTGTACGAGAGGCAGACGATGATCGCGATGCCTATCTGGCTGAGCATCGTGTGCGACAGGCTGCTGGTGAAAACCAGCGGCGCAGCCGCCAGCACCAGCGCGAACAGGGTCCAGATGATCCAGCGCCCGACGTTGAACGGCTTGAATTCGTAGTAGCGCGTGATCGCCGGCGCGACGCCGGCCGCGCTTGCCGCGGTCTTTTCAATCTGCTGGGGAACTGCGCTCACAGCGTCATCCTTCTCGGGTACCGAGCAGCCCCTTGGGCCGGAAAATCAGCATCAGCACCAGGAAGAGATATGGCAGGATGGGTGCCACCTGGCTGATCTTGAGCTTCCACAATGGATAGCCGAATGTCTCCGGGGTGATATTCCAGCCGATGGAGGCTGCCGCGCCCAAGAGGGAACTGTCGGTGCCCACTGCGAACGTCTGGATCACGCCGATCAGCAGCGACGCGATGAACGCGCCCGCCAGCGATCCCATGCCGCCGACAACCACCACGACGAAGATCACGGGCCCCACGGCGCCCGCCATGCCCGGTTCGGTCACGAACGCATTGCCGCCAATGACCCCGGCCAGCCCGGCCAGGGCCGCCCCCGCGCCGAAGACCAGCATGAACACTCGCGGCACGTTATGGCCGAGCGCTTCCACCGTTTCCGGATGAGTGAGTGCCGCCTGGATCACCAGGCCGATGCGGGTGCGCGTGAGCACCAGCCAGAGCGCGATGAGCATCAGGATCGCGACCAGCATCATGAAGCCGCGGTATGTGGGGAACTGTGTGCCATAGAGCGTGAATAGCGGCCCGTCCAGGGAGCCCGGCACGCGGTAGTCGGCCGCACTGGTGCCCCAGATCAACTGCACCATCTCCAGGATGATGAACGACAGACCGAAGGTAATGAGCAGTTCTGGCACATGGCCGAACTTGTGCACGCGCCTCAACGCGTACTTCTCGAATGCCGCGCCGATCAGGGCGACCAGCATCGGCGCGACGACCAGCGCGGGCCAATAACCCACCACCTGGGTCGTGGTGAAGGCGAAATAAGCGCCGAGCATGTAGAAGCTGGCGTGCGCGAAGTTCAGCACGCCCATCATGCTGAAGATCAGGGTGAGCCCCGAACTCAGCATGAACAGAAGCAGCCCGTAGCTGATCCCATTCAACAGCGAAATGGTGAAGAATTCCATGAACCGCCTCTGGAACTGCAAGAAAGGCTGCTCCCTTCGACTAGCTCAGGACGGCTTGTCGAAGGGTTCAGCTCGAAGGATGGATTTCCTTCAGGAGGCGGCAGCCGCCGGCCGCTTCATCTGGCAGCTCGTCGGCGTGCTGGACACATACGGGTCCAGCTGCTTGATCGGCACGAAGGTGTAGCCGGTATTCTCCACGCTGTAATTGTTCTTCGCGTCCACCTTCTGCCACTTGGTGATGAACATTGCCTGCTGAAGCTGGTGGTCCGCGGCCCGCATCTTCACGTCGCTCGCGAAGCTCTTGAAGGACAGGTCTTCCATCGCCCTGGCTACTTTGACCGGATCGGTCGACTTGGCCTTGGCCATCGCGTTCGCCAGCAGGTTGAGACCGTTGTAGGTGGCGAACGTGTAGTAGTCGTCGTTGAACTTCTTCTTGAACTCGTCCTGGATCTGGCGAATCTCACCCGTCAGGTTGGAATGGTTGTACGCAACGCCATAGACCTCGAGATCCTTGCCGGCAGCCAGAGCCGTGGGCGTCCCGCTTACACCTGCATAGTAGGCATACAGCGGCGTCTTCATGCCCGCGTCATTCATCGCTTTCACCAGCAGCGTCATGTCGGCGCCCCAGTTGCCGGTGACGATCGTGTCGGCGCCGGCCTGCTTGATCTTGGCCACGTACGGCGCGAAGTCTTTCACCTGGCCCAAGGGGTGCAGTTCGTCGCCCACGATCTGGACATCCGGGCGCTTGCGGGCCATGCCTTCCTTGAAGAACTTCGCGACCTGCTGGCCGTGCGAGTAGTTCTGGTTGATCAGGTAAACCTTCTTGATGTTCGGCTGATCCTTCATGAACGAGGTCAGCGCCTCCATCTTCATGGACGTGTCGGCGTCCAGCCGGAAATGCCAGAAGTCGCACTTCTCGTTGGTCAGCGCCGGATCCACGGCAGCATAGTTCAGGAACACCAGCTCCTTGCCTGGATTGCGCTCGTTGTGCTTGGCCACGGCATCCACCAACGCAAGCGCCACGCTCGAGCCGTTGCCCTGCGTCACATAGCGAAAGCCCTGATCGATGGCAGCCTTGAGAGTGTTCAGGCTCTCCTGCGGCGAGAGCTTGTTGTCGAAGCCCACGATTTCGAATTTCACGCCTGCGGGGTTCTTGGCTCCGGACAGTTTCTCGGCCGCAAACTGCCAGCTCTTGAGCTGGTTCTGCCCGACTTGGGCCATCGCACCCGACAGCGGATCCATGAAGGCGATGCGCACGGTCTGCCCCGCGAGCGGGCTGGCCGTTGCCGCTGCCGCGGCTGGTGCGGCCTTGGCTGCTGGCGCCGCCTTGGCATCAGCCGGCTTGGCGGCCGGCGCAGGCTTGCCCTGGGCCACCTGCTGGGCAAACAGCGGACCTGCGCAAGCCAGGACCGCGCCGATGGCTAAACATTTCACGGCAAATTTCATCGTCATCTCCTTGTGAATCGAACTGCGCGCAGAGTACAAGTATTGTGCGGTGCAACGCTCAGGGAATGCACCTAAAAGCGGTCGTTTCTATCGCCCATGCGACAGCCGTGCAAGAGCATCAGCTGCGCCAGTTCTGCAGTGCAAGAACGCCTCGCGCTGCAGCCGCAATCGCCCATCAAGCCGTGGGCAATTTGTAGTCCTTGAGCATCTCCCGCAGGCGCGTCTTCAGCATCTTTCCGGTCGCGCCCAGCGGGATCGACTCGACAAACACGATGTCGTCCGGGACCTGCCACTTGGCGGTCTTGCCCTCGTAGAACTTGAGCAACTCTTCCTTGGTCACCTCCACGCCCGGCTTCTTGACCACCGCGACGATCGGCCGCTCGTCCCACTTCGGGTGTTTCATGCCGATGCACGCAGCCATCGCCACGGCCGGGTGGGCGACGGCGATGTTTTCGATATCGATCGTACTGATCCATTCGCCGCCGGACTTGATCACGTCCTTGCTGCGGTCGGTGATCTGCATGTAGCCGTCGGCGTCGATGGTGGCGACGTCGCCGGTCGGGAACCAGCCCACGCCGTTTTCGTCCGGCACCAGCGGATCGCCGCCCTCACCCTTGAAATACTCGCGCACCACCCACGGCCCCTTGACGTACAGGTCGCCTGGCGTCTTGCCGTCCCACGGCAGTTCCTTGCCGCCGTCGCCGACGACTTTCATGTCGACGCCGAAAATCGCCCGGCCCTGCTTCAGCCGGATCTTCATCTGATCTCCGGCCGGCATCGCCAGGTGCTTGTTCTTCAGGGTGCACAGGGTCCCGAGCGGGCTCATCTCGGTCATCCCCCAGGCGTGCAGCACTTCCACGCCAAAGTCCTCGCGAAAGGCGTCGATCATCGCCGGCGGGCAGGCGGAGCCGCCGATCACGGTGCGCTTCAAGGTCGAGAACCGCAGCTTGTTGGGTTTCATGTGGCCCAGCAGCATCTGCCAGACGGTGGGCACGCCGGCGGCGTAGTTAACCTTCTCGGCCTCGATCAATTCATATACAGACTTGCCGTCCAGCGCCGGTCCGGGGAACACCAGCTTGGCACCCACCAGCGCCGCCGAATACGGAATGCCCCAGGCGTTGACGTGGAACATGGGCACGACCGGCAGCACCGCATCGCGCGCCGACAGGCACATCACATCCGGCAAGGCCGCGGCGTACGCGTGCAGGATGGTGGAGCGATGGCTGTACAGCGCAGCCTTGGGATTGCCGGTGGTGCCGCTGGTGTAGCACATGCTCGAGGCGGAGTTCTCGTCGAAGCTCGGCCATTGATAGGCCGTCGGCTGCGAGCCGATCCAGGCCTCGTAGCTCACCAGGTTGGGAATGCCGCTGTCCGCCGGCAGCTTGTCGGCCTCGCACAGCGCAACAAACTGGCGGATGTTCGGGCAGCGGGCGTGCACCGCCTGCACCAGCGGCAGGAAGGTCATGTCGAAGCACAGGACCTGGTCTTCCGCGTGGTTGGCGATCCAGGCGATCTGGTCGGGATGCAGGCGCGGATTGATGGTATGCAGCACCCGTCCGGACCCGCTGACGCCGAAATAGATCTCCAGGTGCCGGTAACCATTCCAGGCCAGCGTCGCCACGCGGTCCGAAAACAGCAGGTTCATGCCATCCAACGCATTCGCCACTTGCCTGGCCCTGGCCGCGACGTGGCTCCAGCTATAGCGATGGATATCGCCTTCGACCCGGCGCGAGACGATTTCCACATCACCATGATGGCGCTCGGCGAAATCGATCAAGGACGAGATCAAGAGCGGTTGGTTCTGCATCAAACCCAGCATGGGCACTCCTTGGGGCATTTGTTATGGGGCCCATATCGTAGTGCTTGCGGGGTGTGATGAATAGCCCGAGGGAGTCGCCCGGGCGATCCGCTTCCTCCTGCTGGACGGAGATCCTGGCTGCGTCAGCGTCGCGTTGAAGATCAGACTGCAAGCGCTGGTTCGGCCTGCCCCCAGGGCAATGCCGCCAGCAACTAGCGGTTCACCTACCCGGCGACGGACTGGAAATAAAGGCTGACGTCGGTGCCATGGCCGGGTGAGGACTGGATCTCGATGGACCCGCCGATCGATTGCATGACGCGATTGCAAAACATCAGGCCCATGCCGTTGCCGCCGGAGCCGGCCCGCGTGGTGACTGGCTCGCGGGTCAGCTTGGCCAACACCGACGGCGCGATACCGGGTCCGTTGTCCGAAAAGCGGATGCAGCGCCGCGCCGGCCTCGACGTCATCTCCTCGGACCCAAGATCGATCCGCAAGCTCGGCTGTGGAAAGCCGCGCAGTGCCTGAAGGGCGTTCTTGGTCAAGGTGCACAGCACCAGGTAGAGCAGATCGCGCCGGCCCGGCAGCGGGAAATCATCGGTCCCGCCGCGCGAAACCCAGGAGCGCTCGTTGTCTTCGAACGGAAATTCATCGAGTAGCGCGCTCACGAGGCCGGCGGCGCTGAACGTCTGCGGCGCGGCGCCGGGATAGGCATCACGGGCCGATTGCACGAAGGTGGACACCAGCGACTGGCAGTAGAGGGCCCGCCGCTCGGCTCGTTCCAGCGCGGCCACCAGCTCGCCCGGGTGGTCCTCGGTGAACTGCACCATGCCCGGCGGCGCGCCCGGCGCCGGAGTCTGGCAGCGGGCGGCAACCGCGCTCACACAACCGCGAACCGTCGCCAGCGGCGTATTGAGCTCGTGCGCCAGGAACCCGAGGGTTTCGCGCATCGCCGCCGCGCGGCTGTCGGTCATCGCCCGCTCGAACTTCTGGGTCCGGTGCAAGGCCACTGCCTCGCGCAGGGCTTCCCGCGTGAGCGTGTCGTCGAGCGGTTTTTCGAGGATGCGCAGCACCTTGCCCTCGTTGACCGCGGCGATCGCCACCTCCTTGCCGGCATAGGCCGTGACCAGCACCCGTACCAGGTGGCGGTAATCGCGCTGGACGACCTGCAGCAACGTCATGCCGTCGTGCTCGGGCATCCGGTAGTCGGTGACCAGCACGGCGAACCGGTCTCCGCCCTCGCGAAGCACGGTCAGCGCTTCGGCGACCCCGGCGGCCGTCACGACGTCGAATTCATCGCGGAAAGTGCGGGCAAACCACTTGCGCGAAGTGGGCTCGTCGTCCACAAACAGGACTGCGTCCGGCTCGCCGGTTGAAGTCGTTGGCCGCATGGCTAGTTCTTTTCAACCTGCGGCAACCGTGGGCTGCCTGGCGTCATACGCCTTCAATTCCTGTTGCGCCCGTTCGGCGGCAGCCTTGATCTGCGCCAGCCATTCGCGGTCCAGGGGCCAGGCCCGGGCTTCGATCATCGGCACATAGAAACGGCGGACCAGCCGGTGCAACGCCTGTGCGCCCACTTCGCCGCTCATCCCGAGCAGCGAATGCAGGGCGTCGATGCTTTCGTCGAGATTTCCAGCCGCGACGCCGAGCTCCAGTCGCGCGATCAAACGGTCGATCTCGGGCAGGTAGTCGTTCAGGAGCTCCTGCAGCATGCCGATGCGCCGGAATCCGTCAAGGCGCGCCAGGTTGAGCAATTCTCCGTCGCAGTCTGCGGCCGCGCCGGCCGGCGGGATTGCCGCCGCCGCCAGCGAGGCATTGCCGCCGATCAGCAGTCCAAGTTTGGCGTAAAGGACGGCCGCATCGATGGGTTTCGTGAGCAAGTCGTTCATGCCGGCAGACTGCGCCGCTCGAGTGGTTTCCTCATCGGAGTGGGCCGTTATGGCGACGATCGGAACATCGCGGCACGCCATCTCGCTCGAACGGATCGCCCGCGTAGTCTGCATCCCGTTCATGCCCGGCATATTGATGTCCATCAGGATCGCGTCCCAGTGGTCCGACTCGGGCAGCTGCGCCAGCACCTCCGCCCCGTGGGCCGCCTGCACCACCGTCGCTCCGGCATGCTGCAGGTAGGCAGCCACCGCCACGCGGTTGCAGCGGTTGTCGTCGGCGAGCAAGATGCGCCGGCCGGCCAGCAAAGTCGCGTCGGCCGGAACTTCGGCAGCGGGATGAGCCAGCGCCTGCTGCAATGCCTGCAGCAGCGGCAACTGCGCGCAGGGCTTGGCAATGAAGCCGTCCATCCCGGCCTTTTGCGTCTTGACGCTGGCCACGTGGACCGGCTCGCTGGTGTGGGCGACGATACGGACATTCCGGTTGGCGGGCGCGTGGCCCTGGCGGATCTTTTCGGCCACGGCATAGCCGTCCAGCAGCGGCATGTTCAGGTCCAGCAGGATCATGTCGTAGCTGCGCTCGGTCAGCTTCTGCAACGCGCGCTGGCCGTTCGCGGCTTCGTCGATCGCCGCGTCCAGGACCTGCAATTTGTGACGCGTGGTCATGCGTTGCGCCGCGTCGTCGTCGACGATCAGCAGGCGCTTTCCGGCGAAGGCGGCGCGGGCCCGGTCCACCACCGCCGACCGGTGAAGTTCGCGTTCCTGCTCGCTGATGGGCGGGAAGCTCAGCTTGAATTCGCTGTACTGACCCTCCACGGATTCGCAGCTGATGCCTCCACCGAAGCCGCGCATCACCCGCTGGCAGTACGCCAGGCCCAGCCCGGTCCCGCCTGACTTGCCGGCCGACCGGAATGGTTCGAACAGCCGCGCAAGAGCCTCCCGCGGTATGCCTGGTCCGCTGTCGCGCACCCGAACCTGCTGCCGCTCGACGGTGATGGTCAGCCGTGCCTGTGGATCGATCGCCATGTAATAAAGGGCGTTCTTCATGAGGTTGAACAGCACGAACAGGTAGGCCGTTTCGTCGCCGCGGAAACTGAAGTCCTCAACCACCTGCACGCCGACCTTGGCGCGTTCCGCATCGCTGTCATAGCCGTATTCCTGCACCGCCTTGTACGTCGCCTCGGCGGCGGACATATAGGAAAAGGCGGCCGTGTCCATCGGCTTTTCGCTCACTTCGTCCAGCGTCATCGCAATGACCTGCAAGCCGCGCTTGACGGCCAATTCGCTTTCCGCCAAATGCTGGTACAGCGCATCGACTTCGCGATACGGCAGCGGCCGGCCTTCCTTCGACGTGGTCGGCGCCGGCAGGGCGTCCTGCATGCGCTCGAGGGTATGTTTGATCTGGCTGAGCGGATTGCGCATTTCGTGGGCGATCGAGCCGGCCAGGGCAGCATAGGTACGCTTGACTTTCTCGGCCTCTGCCTGCTTCTCGGCGAACTTGAAGAGGCTGCCGCCGACCACCACCAGCAGCAGCATCGGCAGCCGTGCCAGATAGTCGGCCGGCCACACCGGATTGGGCGACACGGCGTTATATAGCAGTGCCGCCAGCGTTGCGCCAGTGACCAGCATCACGACAGTATTGCGCCAGTCGGAAAGCAGGATCAGGAAGAACACCGCCACGAAAGTGTTCGACACGCCCACCGTACCGCCGCCGTTATTGAGCGACGAGAAAATGAAAAAGAACGGCATGCAGTACAGCAGGGCCACGTACGCATACGCCAGGTAGAAAGGCTTGAGCCGCTGGGGCCAGTAGTTGCGCAGCGCCAGGCCCAGGCAGATGAGCGAGGCGAGGATGCGCAGCCACAAGTCGTTGTAAGGCGGATCCACCTTCGTGAGCCGCATGAGGTAGAACAGCGGGAAGGCCGCGATGCCGACCATTCCCGTGTACTGGATGATCGGGCGCCCGTGGGAGTGGTAGGCCTTGAACTGCTCGAACAGGCGCTGGAAGACATTCATGGCCGGGGTGCTCCGGCGTGCGAATGGAGCGACGAGCCCAACGAGATCGGGTTCATGCAAGGCTCTGCCGGAGCGATTCGCCCGTACATCCTGGTGTCGGCCAGGACAGCCTGCGCCTGGTCCTTTTCATCCCAGGCGCGCAGCGATGCCATCACCCGGCTGAACGGGCCGTGGATGAGGGTGTACGACTTCGAAGTGCCGTGCAGCGGTACATCGGTCGCAATGACCTCGAACCCGATGCGCCGGTACAGCCTGGCCAATGCATGGGTGCATGTCGCGTGCAGGTTGGCTACGGGCGCCCGGTCGTGGAGGAATGAAAGGGAAAGCAGAAGGCAGCGCCTGAGCGCCTCCTGTCCGCTGCGGAATTCCGGACTGATGACGAGTCGCCCCATCTCCCAGCTGTCATCGAGCATCGGTCCCGGATCAGGGTTAACTTGCAGCAGCAGTTTTTCGGCAAGAGTCAGGCCGTGACACATCGGAACCGCCCTGACGGTACCGACGATTTTCCCTCGCACCTCGAATGCGACGGCCACGCCCAACTCATCTCTTTTTTTTCGTGTTCGTGGAACTGCGGGTCCACCCCCAAGTGCACGCTCAGGTCGATGTGCCCGCGCAAGGCCCGCACCGCATCGAAGTCGCGCGGGCTGCGCAGGTGCCGAAGCTCCAGTTCGTCCACCGGAAGCTGGCGCTGGTCCCCCGGAATCTCCAGGTTCTCGGCGCCAGGGCCGAAAGTGAACAAGTTCGCCGGAGGCGAATAGCCCGTCCGAAAATGTGGCATTGCTGCCTGACTGCTGATCATTAGAATTGCTCCCCCTTGGTCTGCACCGTCCCGGCGTTGGAGCCCAGACGCTGAGCCACGGCCAATTATCGGCATTCGAGAAGTAAACGCAACAGTAGAGGCCCTGCAGCCAGGGCCGCGAACAAATTGTTGCGAATGCCCTTGCTCCCCCGCACGGGAGTCGATGCAGGGACAATGCCAATCATGGATCAAGCCATCGATGCGCCGCCGCGCCAGTTCGAGTTGGCCCTCGCCTGGCGCAACCGGTTTGCCCGGCTGGGGCCGGCTTTCTATACCGAGCTGGCGCCGACCCCACTGCCCTCGCCTTACCTGGTCGGGCTGAACCGGACGCTGGCCGGAGAACTGGGACTTTCCACGCACGACTTGGCCAGCCAGGAAGGCGTCGAGGCATTCACCGGCAACCTGCCGATCGCCGGCAGCCAAGAGCTCGCGAGTGTCTATAGCGGGCATCAGTTCGGCGTCTGGGCCGGCCAGCTGGGCGACGGGAGAGCCATCCTGCTTGGTGACATCGAGACGCCCGCGGGCCCGCAAGAGCTGCAGCTCAAAGGCAGCGGTCTGACGCCGTATTCGCGCATGGGGGACGGCCGGGCCGTGCTGCGGTCCAGCATTCGCGAATTTCTCGGTTCCGAGGCAATGCACGGCCTTGGCATACCGACTACCCGCGCGCTGTGCGTCACCGGCTCGGAAGCTCCCGTCCGGCGCGAGGAAATCGAAACCGCCGCGGTCATCACCCGGGTGGCGCCCAGCTTCGTGCGGTTCGGCCATTTCGAGCACTTCTCGGCGCGCGGGCAGCACGACGAGCTCGCGAAACTGGCCGATTACGTGATCGACGACTTCTATCCCGAATGCCGGGAGACGGGCCGTTTCTCGGGCAATGCCTATGCCGCCATGCTCGAGCGGGTCAGCGAGCGCACGGCGGCCATGGTCGCGCA
>DATNBX010000111.1:0-3751 GCA_035571795.1 Ramlibacter sp. | reverse complement strand
GATCACGCCCGGCAGGTGGGTGGCCAGGAACGCGACGTGGAAGCCGCAGACGAAAAAGCCCGCGCTCAGCATCACGTAGCTCGGATCTCGCAGTGCGGCGCGGATGGCCTCGCGGGTGCCCATCACCTTCTGTCCGGCGGGAGCCGCGTGCAGGGAATTGCCTCGAAGCAGGTAGGCCGCGGGCAGGCACAGCAGCACGACGAGGCCGATCACCTGCATCGCGCTGGCCCATCCCAGCGAGACCATCAACGCGGCGGCGACCGGCGCCATCACGAACTGGCCGAACGAGCCGCCGGCGTTGACGATACCGGTGGCAAGACCGCGCCGATCCGGCGAAATCAGCCGCGTGGTCGCGGCCATCAACACGGCGGGGCCCGCCATGCCGGCGCCGCCGGCCGACAGCACGCCGATGGCCAGAATCAAGCCCGCGGTGGTCGTCATCAAGGGGGTGATGAAAGTTCCCAGCGCCACCAGCAGCGCGCCGGTGAACAGCACGCGTCCAGCTCCGATCTTGTCGGCCATCGCACCGGCGAACGGCTGCGTCAAGCCCCACCAGAGCTGGCCGAACGCGAACGCCAGGCTGATGCTGCCCAGGCCCAGGCCGGTGGAAGTATTCAGCGGCGAAAGAAACAGCCCCATGGTCTGGCGCGTCCCCATGGTCAATGCAAAGGTGCCGGCCGCGGCCAGCAGCACCAGCCAGAACGCGAGGCTGGTGCGCGCCCCGCTCGTCGTACTACTCATCGGTTTCTCCGGTCTGCAGGGGCGAAAGCAATTCCAGGCATTCGTCGATCAGCGCATGCAGCTCGACCACGCGGTGCGGGCCCAGCGTCTGGTTGATGCCTTCCTGCGCCACGCGCCAGCGGCGCTGCGCATCGTGACGTTTTTCGCGGCCGGCATCGGTGACACTCACGAGCCGGCTGCGGCCGTCGGCGCCGGGACCGAGCTCGACCAGACCGGCATCGATCAACGGCCGCAGGTTGCGCGTCAGTGTGGACGGCCCGATCTTCATCTCTCGCGCCAGGTCGCCCGGACGGATCGGTCCGAGCTTGAGTACATACGACAGCAGCGAATACTGCGTGCCCTTCAGGCCGGTCTTGCCGACCTCGGCGTCGTAGTGCTGCGCCACCCTGCGCATGAGCTGGCGCAGTTTCAGGTTGGTACAGCCTTGCGGCTTGACAGCGGCGTCCATGTCGATTATTGTAGCTGCAATTGTTGTAGATGCAAGTTTATCCTGAAATTTTCCGGGACAGCTTTTCAGCTCTATCCCAACTGATCAAGAAGGAACAGTGATGATGCAAATGAACCCGCTCGAAGCCTGGCTGGCCGAGGAACGTGAAGTGATGGCGCGGCTCCATGCCGGCATTGGCGCCGGAGTAGTCCGGCCCGAACAGCTGGCCGGCAAGAGCGGGCTGGAAATGATGCAGGCGATGTTGCGCGGCGAGGTGCCTTATCCGCCGATCGCCGACACGCTGGACTTCACGCTGATGGAAGTGGATGAAGGCCGCGCGCTGTTCCAGGGCACGCCCGGTCCTGCCCACCTGAATCCGATGGGCACCATCCACGGCGGCTGGTACGCCACGCTGCTCGACTCGGCCATGGGCTGCGCCGTGCACACCATGATGCCGGCCGGGCGCGGCTACACCACAGCCGAGTTAGGCGTGAACCTGGTGCGCGCCATCAACAGCAAGGCCCCGCGCATCCGCGCCGAGGGCAAGGTCATCCATTGCGGCCGCCAGCTCGCCACCGCCGAGGGGCGCTTGTATGGCCCGGACGGAACCCTGTACGCGCATGCGACGACGACTTGCCTGGTGTTCGAGATGAAAGGTTGAGTCGGGCGGGCCTGCAAGAGATGCCTGGGCAGGCCAGCAAGACACGCCTGCATGTGGGCAGGGCCGGCGGCACACCAAAGACAGGCCTGCATCCGGGCAGGGCCGGCGGTCCGGGTGTCCGTTCTCCGGCGCACGCTCGCGGGCGACCATCGCAGCGCTCTAACTTGGCTGGCATCAACCAGATGGTTGGCTGAACTGCTCTGCAGCAACCGCGAATGGGCCTGCGCCCGGACACCCAAACCACGACCCTACGTGGCGTTGTCGCGCTCGGCGGAGAAGTCACCCCGCGTTCACGGGTAGTCTCGCCCGGCAGGGGAGTTCCCTCCACGTTGCCCGCTCATTCGTTAAGGCGGGCGGTGCGTACTTGCGGGCGCAGGCCCATTCGCGGTTGCTACAGAGCGAGCGTTCCAACGACCATGTTGATGCCAGGTCGCTGGCGCACCCGGGCAGGCGCCCGCGAGCGTGCGCCGGAGAACGCAAGTTCCACCGGCCGCCGTCGCGAGGTGGTCGCCCGAAACGTCACGAATGCGAGGCCGCCACTGCCTTCGCGAGGTGCCCGCCTGAAACGCCAGGAGCGCAAGAACCTTTAGCCAGCCCGTCGCAACGCGACCGCTTCCCGGCCCAGCTGCGTGACGCGCGCCCAGTCGCCTTGCGCCAGCGCGACGGC
This sequence comes from Ramlibacter sp., assembly GCA_035571795.1. Classification (GTDB taxonomy): domain Bacteria; phylum Pseudomonadota; class Gammaproteobacteria; order Burkholderiales; family Burkholderiaceae_C; genus Ramlibacter. The sequence goes on along the minus strand of DATNBX010000111.1, from coordinate 1,255 downwards.
CGGCGTAAGCCAGGAGCCGCCGACGCAGACCACGTTCTCGAGCGCGAGGAATTCCGGCGCGTTGGCGGCCGTGATGCCACCGGTGGGGCAGAACTTCACGTCGCCGAACGGCCCTTGCCAGGCCTTGAGCATCGCCAGCCCGCCGGCTTGGATGGCCGGAAAGAATTTCAGTGCGGTGTAGCCGTCTTCCTGCGCGGCCATGATCTCGCCGCCCGTTGCCACGCCCGGCAATAGCGGCAGGCCCAGGTCGTGGCAGGCCTTGCCCACCGCGTGGGTGTAGCCGGGACTGACCGCGAAGCGCGCGCCTGCCATGGCGGCGGCCTGCGCATCGGCGGCGCTGCGTACCGTGCCGGCGCCGGCCACCGCCTCGGGCACCTCACGCGCGATGGCCTCGATGCAAGCCAGGGCTACCGGAGTGCGCAGCGTCACTTCCAGCATCCGGATGCCGGCCGCGACCAGCGCCCGCGCCAACGGCACAGCGTGCGCCGCTTGCGTAAGCACGATGACCGGAATCACCGGCGCATCGGTCATCACCTGCATTGCAGTCAGCCTGACAGCGAAGGACGCTCGATCTTCTACAGCCATGTGCAGGCCCCCTCTTCCGCCAGCAGCGCGTTGCGCCGGAAGGCCGCGAACAATTCGCGGCCGACGCCCAGCCCATTGGCAGTTCTCAGTTCTTCTGGCATGACGGCATTCTCGCGCGCGGCCCACTCCTGCCCGGGCACGAGCGCTTGCAAGGTGCCCGCCGCCGCGTCGACCCGCACCGCGTCGCCGTCACGCAGCTTCGCCAGGGGTCCGCCGGCCGCGGCTTCCGGCGATACATGGATGGCCGCCGGCACCTTGCCCGACGCGCCGCTCATGCGTCCGTCGGTGACCAGCGCGACGCGAAAGCCCCGGCCCTGCAACACCGCCAGCGGCGGCGTGAGCTTGTGCAGCTCGGGCATCCCGTTGGCTTGCGGGCCCTGCCAGCGCACGACGCACACGATGTCGCGCTCGAGTTCGCCGGCATTGAAGGCGCGCAGCAGTTCCTCCTGCGCGTCGAAGACGCGGGCCGGCGCCTCGATCATGTTGCGATCGGCCGGGACTGCCGAGACCTTGATCACGCTGCGCCCGAGATTGCCGGTGAGCAGTTTGAGCCCGCCGGTTGCGCTGAACGGCTCGGCGACGGGACGCACGATGTCGGTGTCGCGCGATGGGCCGATGTCGTGCCAGACGATGTTGCCGCTCGCGCTGCCCCCACCCCCGCCCTCCCCCG
>DATNBX010000110.1:0-5288 GCA_035571795.1 Ramlibacter sp. | reverse complement strand
GTCGGTGAAGCCGCGCAGTTTCTTGCCGTGGATCGCGCAGTGCTTTTCCAGGAAGCGCTTGGCCAGGAACGAGATGTCCTCCTTGCGCTCGCGCAGCGGCGGAATCTGGATCTGGAACGGGTTGAGCCGGTAGTACAGGTCGGAGCGGAAGCGCCCTTCCTTGACCAGCCGGAACAACTCGGCATTGGTTGCGGCGATGACCCGCACGTTGACGCGGCGCGTGCGGTGGTCGCCGACGCGCTCGAGCTCGCCGTCCTGCAGCACCCGCAGCAGCTTGCTTTGCGCGGGCAGCGGCAGGTCGCCGATCTCGTCGAGGAACAGGCTGCCGCCGTCGGCGCGCTCGAAGCGGCCCGGGCGCGCCGCCTGGGCCCCGGTGTAGGCGCCGCGCTCGACGCCGAACAGCTCGGCCTCCACCAGTTCGGCCGGTATCGCCGCGCAGTTCACGGCGATGAAGGGCTCGTCGCGGCGGCTGCCCATCGCATGCAGCGCGCGGGCGAAAAGCTCCTTGCCCACGCCGGTCTCTCCCAGCAGCATCACCGAGATCTGGCTGGTCGCGGCCTGGCGCAGCAGCTCGAAGGCGCGCTTGAAGCCGGGCGAGATGCCGACCATGTCGGCCGGCAATTTGTCCTTGTCGCCGATGGTGGAGCGCAATTGCACGACCTGCGTCTGCAGGTCGATCAGCTGGTCGGCGATCGAGTCCGGTGTGAAGTAGCGCAGGTGTTCGGCCGCGTCCTCCCACTCCTCAACCGGCTTGCCGATGATGCGGCAGTTGGGGTTGCCCATGCCGACGCATTCGGTTTCCTTGAACAGGATCGGCCGGCCCATGAAGGCCGAGGCGTAACCGCAGGCGTAGCCGATCTGGGTCCAGCACACCGGCTCGTTGTGCTGGCCGTAGTGGTGCCGGTGCCATTGCCCTTCCCAGGAGTTCTCCCACAGGAATTCGCCGTAGAAGCGGCCGGCCATGCGATCGAGTTCCAGCTGCACCGGCGTGACCTGCACGATGCCTTCGAGCGTGTGCAACTGGGGCCCGGTCATGAAGGCCTCGGCGTCGCTGCAGTCCTGCGAGCGCGTGCGCGCCAGCTCGGCGTCGCGCACCCCGGAGGCATAGCCCATGCGCGTCAGCAGGCCGCGCGCGCGGTCGATGCCCAGCGAGTCGATCAGTTCCTTGCGCAGCAATGCCTGCGCCTCGGCGTGCACCAGCAGCATGCGGTGCTCGTGCAGCCAGATCTGTCCGGTACGGGGACAGAAATGCACACGCGAGCGCATGTCGTCATTGGCGGCACGCGCGATGCTGTGGAGCTTGCTCATGAGCTGCAACTGGAGAGGAAACGCCTCTTTGTAGGCGCATGCCACCGGCCGGTTTTGACCCAAATCAAGCTAGGCCCTGCGCCATGACAGGTGTTACCCGCTTGACATCCTCCCAGCCCTAAAGGACCGGGATTCCTGCTACCAGACGATCATGTCCGACCGCGAGAATGTTTCTAGCCGCATTGACGTCGCGATCATGGGTCGCGCCGCAATGTGTGCAGCTCCACTCTCTTATTCCGAGACCTTGCCGGCCTGTGGGGCCGGTGCGGCTTTTACACGCGCTGCAAGTCTGGGTGGAATACGCCTCGTCGACCTCTTCGAACCACACGCCTGCGCGATCGCACTTGTACCGAAGCATGGTTCTGAGCGCACTCCAGCCAGCATCGAGCACGCTCTTGGCGTGTCGGCCTGTGGCCAGCTGAGTGGCGCTCACGTTGCCAACGAAGATGGCTGCGCTCTTGCGAGCAAGAGCGCAGCTGAACTTGTGCAGGAAATCCTTCCTGCGGTTGGAGATCTTGGCGTGCAGCGCGCGAGCCCGCTGAGATTTATGCGCGCGCTGCGCCACCGCCAGGGCGGGCTCCAGATCGCGGTAGAAGCGCGGCGCCTCGATCGCGCTGCCGTCGCTCAACGCAGCCAGTGCCTTCAGGCCCAGATCGATGCCCACCTCCAGCGCGGGCAGCGCCACGGGCAGTGTCGGCCCGACCATCTGGGGCACTTCGACGCAGACATTGAGATACCAGCGGCCCCGCGCGTCCTCGCTGAAGCTGCCCGCGCGCAGCTCGTAGTTGGCAAGCCCGAAGCTATCCCACAGGGACAGCCACTGGCCAGCGAAATACACCTTCCCGCCCTGGTAGCGAAGGGTGCGCACCTTGAAGGGCACCCAGCCCAGCGAGCGGCGCGCACCGGCGCTCTTGCGCCAGGCAAGGCGCACCTTGCGGTGCTGCGCGCGGCTGCGCGCGTACTGCTCGGCAGTCTCCTGCACGGCCTGTACGGGCAGGCCAAGAGCGGCCTCGCCGCGCGTGCAACCCTTCAGGTAGGGCCAGAAGTCAAAGCCCGAGAGGAACTTGCGCTCGCGCGCCCACACGCGCTGCTGCAACTCGTTGCAGTAGTTCCACACCAGGTTGACCTCACGCGCGGCGCGGCAAAGCCAAGCCGCGTGGCGATCTTTGACGCGCAGACGAAGCACCCGCACAGCCTTTGCTGGTCTGGGCTTGCGGCTGATGCTGGTCATGCATCCAGTATATCGAATTATTGTTGATAGAAGACCGGGTTTCTCGCGCAATTTGATGAAGCCTGCCGGCAGCACTTCATCAAATGATCAAACGAGGCGGCTGAGCCGGCTAGTGGATGACGAAATGAACAAGCGCCGATGAAGTTGAAGACCGGGCTGCAACCGGTTACGAAAGCGCATTGCCCTCTGGCAAAGCGCATTGCCGAGCTGAATCGCAGCGCCGTGGCATATCCCTTGCGACCGCCGTCCCGAACCCGCCAAAGCGAGCCGGGCGAGCTGTCAAGAGCCATCCCCATTCCGACCCCAGGAGACATTGCATGAAATTTCCAGTTCCGCATGACATCAAGGCCAAGACGATTCCCGGCACCGAGGGCTGGGAGCGGATGTATCCGTACCAGTACCAGTTCGTTACCGACGACCCGACTCGCAACGCTTACGAGAAGGAGACGTTCTGGTTCTACGACGGACTGCACTATCCCGAGCCGCTGTACCCGTTCGACACGATCTGGGACGAGGCCTGGTACCTGGCCCTCTCGCAATTCAACAACCGGATCTTCATGGTGCCGCCGGTGCGCGGCGTCGACCACCGCATCATCAACGGCTATGTCTACATCTCGCCGGTGCCGGTAAAGGACGGGGCCGAGATCGGCGCGCGGGTGCCGCACTTCATGGAGCGGGCCGGCCACTACTACAAGAACTGGGACGCGCTCGAGGCCAAGTGGAAAGTGAAGATGGAAGCGACCATCCGGGAGCTGGAGGCAGTGAAGATCCCGCGCCTGGCGGACATGGAAGACATGTCGGTGGTGACGGACGCGGTCGGCGAATCCAAGGGTTACCACCTGCTGAAGAACTACGACGACCTGATCAACCTCGGGATCAAGTGCTGGCAGTACCACTTCGAGTTCCTGAACCTGGGCTACGCCGCCTACGTGTTCTTCCTCGATTTCGCGCAGAAGCTGTTCCCCAACATTCCGGCGCAGCGCGTGACGCAGATGATCTCGGGCATCGACGTGATCATGTACCAGCCCGACGAGGAGCTGAAGAAGCTGGCCCGCCGGGCCATCGAACTGGGCGTCGACGAAGTCGTGTGCTTCAGCCCGCAATGGACCGTGGTCGAGGAAGCGCTCAAGAAGCTGCCCAAGGGCGTGGAGTGGCTGACCTCGCTGGCGCTGGCCAAGGAGCCCTGGTTCAACATCTCGACCGGCACCGGCTGGTTCCACCACGACCGCTCGTGGAACGACCAGATGAACGTGCCGCTGTCGGGCATCGCCACCTACATCACCAAGCTGCGCCAGGGCGTCTCGATCGACCGCCCGACCGAGAAGGTGCGCGCCGAGCGCGACCGCATCACCGCCGAATACCGCGCGCTGATCGACAAGCCCGAGGACCTCAAGCAGTTCGACGAGCTGCTGGGGTGCGCCAAGACGGTGTTCCCGTACGTCGAGAACCACCTGTTCTATGTCGAACACTGGTTCCACTCGGTGTTCTGGAACAAGATGCGCGAGGTCGCCGCGATCATGAAGGAGCACGGCGTCATCCGTGACATCGAGGATGTCTGGCTGCTGCGCCGCGACGAGGTCAAGTCGGCGCTGTGGGACATCGTCACCGCCTGGGCCACCGGCGTCACGCCGCGCGGCACCCAGACCTGGCCGAAGGAGATCGACTGGCGCAAGGGCGTAATGGCCAAGTTCAAGGAGTGGAACGCGCCGCCGGCGATCGGCACCGCGCCCGAGGTGATCCAGGAGCCGTTCACGATCGTCCTCTGGGGCGTGACCAACAAGTCGCTGGCCGACTGGGCTTCGGTGCAGGAAGTGGCCGACCCCGAGACCATCACCGAGCTCAAGGGCTTCGCCGGCAGCCCCGGCATCGTCGAGGGCAAGGCGCGCGTGTGCAAGACCGTGGGCGAAGTGGGCGAACTGCTGCAGGGCGAAATCCTGGTCGCGCCGACCACCTCGCCGTCGTGGGCGCCGGCGTTCGCCAAGATCGGCGCCTGCATCACCGACGTGGGCGGGGTCATGAGCCACGCCGCGATCGTCTGCCGCGAGTACGGGATGCCGGCGGTGGTGGGCACCGGGCATGCGACCAAGGTCATCAAGACCGGCATGATGATCCGGGTCGACGGATCCACCGGAGCGGTCACCATCTCGCGGTGACCGGAGCCGCAATGATCGGCATGGCGCAGGCGATCGATATGCCGACGGCAGCCCCCGCGCAGGCGCGGCTGCCGCTGGTCTGCTGGTTCCAGGACTGCAGCAAGGACTCGGTGCCGCTGGTCGGCGGCAAGTGCGCTTCGCTGGGCGAACTGATCAACGCCGGCGTGCGCGTACCGCCCGGCTTCGCGCTGACCACCGAAGGCTACCGCCGCTTCATGCGCGAAGCGGGGATCGCGCGCGAGGTGCAGGCGTTGCTCGCGGGCATCGACATGAACGACCTCGGCGCGCTGGAGGCGGCCAGCGCCCGCATCCGGCCGATGATCGAGGCGCAGCCGTTCTCCGAAGAGCTCGAGGACCAGGTGGCCGAGTGCTACCGCAAGCTGTCGGTGCGCTGCGGCATGCCGGCCGTGCCGGTGGCGGTGCGCTCGAGCGCCACCGCTGAAGACCTGGCGGGTGCGAGCTTCGCCGGCCAGCAGGACACCTACCTGTGGATCCGCGGCGCCGACGAAGTGCTGCACCACATGCGCCGCTGCATTTCCAGCCTGTACACCGGCCGCGCCATCGCCTACCGCGCCAACAAGGGCTTCGACGACGAA
>DATNBX010000109.1:0-2425 GCA_035571795.1 Ramlibacter sp. | reverse complement strand
GCGGGCAACGCCGTCATGCGCAAGGCTTTCGCCTTGAGCTCGAATTTCTGGCTGGAAGCCCAGTGGGAGCTTTATGGCGCGGCGTTCCTTTGCGCCGCCGGCTACGTGCTGCTGGTGGACGAACACGTGCGCATCGACGCGCTGGCGCAGCGCTTTTCGCCCGGGTTGCGCGCCTGGCTCGACTTGGCCGTGCTGCTGCTGTTCGTGCTGCCGCTGTGCGTGCTGATGGTCGACGTGGGAGGGGCTCTCTTCTGGCGCTCCTTTCTGTCGGGCGAACGGTCGTTCAACGCGGGCGGCGCCGTGCGCTGGCTGGTCAATCTCTGTATTCCGCTCGGATTCGGGCTGCTCGGCCTGCAGGCTGTTTCCGAGTCGATCAAGCGCGCCGGATTCCTGCGCGGCCGGCGGGAACGTCCGTCGCTGACGGAAGAGGACCTGCCGGAATTCTTCGGCGAGGCGCCGGACGCGAAAGCGATTTCGTGAGCTGGCTCACCGCGAACCTGGCGCCGCTGATGTTCGCGGGGCTCGTGCTGTTCCTGTTTACCGGCGTGCCGGTGGCGTTCGCCCTCGTGGCCTGTGGCCTGAGCTTTGCCGCGATCGGCATCTGGCTGGGCGTGTTTCCGCCGGAACTGCTCGGGGCCTTGCCGCTGCGCGTGTTCGGCATCGTGTCCAGCGAGTTGCTGCTGGCGATTCCGTTTTTCACCTTCATGGGCCTGGTACTCCAACGCTCTGGCATGGCTGAGGACTTGCTCGAAACCATCGGCCAGGTGTTCGGCCCGGTGCGGGGCGGCCTGTCGCTGGCCGTGATTTTTGTCGGCGCGCTGCTGGGCGCCACCACCGGCGTGGTGGCGGCGTCGGTGATCTCGATGGGGCTGATCTCGCTGCCGGTGATGCTGCGCAACGGCTACAACCCGGCCGCCGCGTGCGGCGTCATCGCCGCCTCCGGCACGCTGGCGCTGGTGGTGCCGCCATCGCTGGTACTCATCGTGGTTGCCGTTCTGCTGGGAACCAGCGTCGGCGACCTGTATGCGGGCGCGCTGGTTCCGGCGGCATTGGTGATAGGGCTCTACGCGGCAATGGTCGCCGCGTTCGCGGTATTCAGGCCGCGGTGGATGCCTGCGATGCCGCTTCAAGCGCGCACTTTCACGGAGCCGGGCGGCGGCAGCGGCTACCGGTCGCTGCTGGTGCTGTTCGCATTGAGTGCCGGCGCTGGCTGGCTGCTGCTTCGCGGCTATCCCGCCTTATTGCTGTCGATCGGACGCGATTTTCCACCGCCGACGGACGAAGTCGTGATCACGGGCCTGGCCGGCGCCGTGCTGTCGGCCTTCGTGCTGGCGCTGGCGGATGCGGGGCTGCGCCTGCACTGGTTGTCGGCGCTGGCCCGCCGCGTCGCGTTCGTGCTGCTACCGCCGCTGCTGCTGATCTTCCTGGTACTGGGCACGATCTTCCTGGGGGTTGCGACGCCGACCGAGGGCGGTGCCATGGGGGCGGTCGGTGCCGTAGCGCTGGCCGCGGCACGCCGCCGGTTGACTTTGCGCGATGCCGCGCAGGCCCTGCTCGCCACGACGAAACTGTCGACGCTCGTGATGTTCGTGCTGATCGGCTCGACCGTATTCAGCCTGACTTTCACCGGCATGGACGGCAATGTCTGGGTCCAGCGCCTGTTCGCCGATCTTCCGGGCGGCGCCACCGGATTCCTGATCTTCGTCACGGCACTCGTATTCGTCCTGGGCTTCTTCCTGGATTTCTTCGAAATCGCTTTCATCCTGCTGCCGTTGCTGGCCCCGATCGCGCAGAAGCTGGACATCGACATGATCTGGTTCGGCGTGCTGGTGGGCGTCAATCTGCAGACCTCTTTCATGACGCCGCCGTTCGGGTTCTCGCTGTTCTTCCTGCGCGGTGTCGCCCCGCAGCGGATCAGCACCGGCGACATCTACATCGGCGTGCTGCCGTTCGTGCTGGTGCAGGTGCTCGTCATGGCGCTGATCATCGCTTTCCCGGCCATCGTGCTGCAGGAGGGCGACCGCGTGAACAAGATGGATGCGCAGACCGTCGAACGAGCGCTGCGCGACATGGCGCCATGACTAGGGCCTGTTCAGGCCCTCGCAGCCGGCTACAGCTGCGCGGCCAGCAATACCGCCGCGTGCACGGCCTCGCGCTGCGCGCCGTCCGCGATCTGGTGGCGGCAACTGGTGCCATCGGCCACGACGATGGCCCCGGGATACTTGCGCACCGCCGGCAACAGGCTCAGCTCGGCCATCTGCATCGACACTTCATAGTGGCTGGCCTCGTAGCCAAAGCTGCCGGCCATACCGCAGCAACTGCTCTCGATCAACTCGGGCTGCACACCGGGGATCAGCTTCAGGACCTCGACGATGGGGGCCACCGCCGCGAACGCCTTCTGGTGGCAGTGGCCGTGCAGCAGCAC
>DATNBX010000108.1:0-2598 GCA_035571795.1 Ramlibacter sp. | reverse complement strand
CGGCAAGAAGATCAAGAGCGCAGGCGAAGGCGACGACTTCGGCATCGCCATGGGGCGCGACAGCGCGGGCGCCGACTACAGACGCGAACTGCGCGATGCCGTGCACAGCGTGCGGACCGGCGAAAAGAAGATCGTCGCCGCGAGCCTGTTCAGCACCCAGAGTGCCACTACGGACCTGGCCAAGATCAACCGCCAGATCAAGCAGTCGACCCCTGCACCGGTGGATTTCAACATCGGCACCACGGCGGCCGGACCTGTCCGCGCCCTGTTTCCCACGGCATCGCTGGTTGCCATCCAGTTCAACCGGCAGACAGGTACTGCGCCGACCTTCACGACCAGCTTTCTGCCGACGCCGGCGCTGAACATATTCCCGGGCGCGGTCGGCCAGGTCGCTTACGGGCGCTTCAGCTCACCCGACTACGAGACTGCCGACAAGTTCATTCCGGCTACCGGGACACTCACCGGTGCGCCGCAGCCGCAAGGCACGAACAGTTTGGTAGTGCAGATCTTCCTGCCCGCGGGCGCCAAGCCCGCTAGCGGCTGGCCCGTAGCGATCTTCGGCCATGGCTTCGGCGACAGCATCTACGGCGCGCCATGGGTGGTGGCCTCGACGCTCGCCTCGCACGGCATCGCGAGCGCCTCGATCAACGTCGTCGGCCACGGCGGCGGGCCGCTCGGGACGCTCAATGTGCTGCGCCCGGCCCCATTGTTGCCCGTGGTCGTTCCCGCCGGCGGGCGCGGCATCGACCAGGACGGCAACGGCACGATCGACTCCACGGAAGGCAGCAGCGCCGCGCCGCCGCGCGCCGTCATCAGCAGTCGCGACGGCCTGCGGCAGACGGTGGCCGATCTGATGCAGCTCGTGCGCGAGATCGAGGTCGGCGTCGACGTCGACGGCGACGGCACAGCCGACCTCGACGCGCAGCGCATCTATTACGCCGGCCAGTCTTTCGGCGGCATCTACGGCACGATGATCCTGGGCGTCGAACCGTCGATCAAGGCCGGCGTCCCCAACGTACCGGGAGGCTCGATCATCGAGATCGTGCGCCTGAGCCCGGTGTTTCGCCCCCTGGGTGGCATAGCTCTGGCAAGCCGCATACCTTCGCTGATCAACTTGAGCGGCATCAACTTCAACGAGAACATCCCGCTGCGCGACCTGCCGCCATTGATCAACAACGTGCCCGGCGCGATGGACATCCAGAAGGTGTTCGACTGGGACCAGTGGGTGCAGCAGGCCGGCAACCCGGTGTCGTATGCGGCACAGATCCGCAAGCAGCCGCTGCCGGGCGCTGCGCCGAAGCCGGTCTTGATCCAGTTCGCCAAGGGTGACATGACGGTGCCGAACCCGACGGCCAGCGCCATCCTGCGCGCCGGCGAGCTGGCGGACCGGACCACGTTCTTCCGCAACGACCTGGCTTTTGCGCTGAATCCGGCGGTGCCCAAGAACCCGCACACGTTCCTGACCAACGTCGCCAATGCGGACGCGCTGTTTGCCATAGGCGCGCAGCAGCAGATCGCCATCTTCTTCGCCAGCAATGGAGTCGTGGTGATCGACCCCGATGGCGCTGGGCCGATCTTCGAAGTGCCAATCGTCGGACCGTTGCCCGAAACGCTCAACTTCATCCCCTGAGGAGGCCTGGCGAGCAGCAACATTCCCCCTCGGCTGGACCGGCTGCCTTGGTCGCGCTGGCACTGGCGCATCGTGGTTGCGCTGGGCGTGGCGTGGATACTCGACGGGCTTGAAGTGACGATCGTCGGTTCCATCGGCGGCGTGCTCGAACGCACCGACACGCTCGCGCTGAACGCGGAGCAGATCGGCTGGGCCGGCTCACTCTACGTCGGCGGCGCCGTGATCGGCGCGCTGATGTTCGGCCGCCTCGCTGATCGCCTCGGGCGCAAGCGACTGTTCCTGCTGACGCTGCTCGTCTACATGGGCGCTACCGTCGCCACGGCTTTCTCGCTCGGCTTTCCCAGCTTTGCCGCCTGCCGCTTCGTCACCGGAATGGGCATCGGCGGCGAATACGCGGCGATCAATTCGGCGATAGACGAACTGATTCCGGCGCGCGTGCGCGGGCGCGTCAACCTCGCCATCAACGGCAGCTTCTGGATTGGCGCCGCCATCGGAGCCATCCTGAGCATCGTGCTGCTGGACGAGCGGGTGCTGGGGCCGCAATTGGGCTGGCGCGCCGGCTTTCTCCTGGGTGCCGTGCTCGCGCTGGCGATCCTGCTGGTGCGCCGCAATGTGCCGGAGAGCCCGCGCTGGCTGCTCGCGCACGGCCGTGGCGACGAGGCCGAACGCATCGTCACCCAGATCGAGCGCATGGTGCACGCTCGAGGCAGCCAGCCATTCGAGGCGGGGGCCCCGGACAGCGGCGGCGTCGTCTTCACTCGGGCGAGGGTGCCGACGCTGGCGGAAGTGGCGCATGTGCTGCTGCGCCGGTATCCGCGGCGCAGCGCGGTCGTGCTCGCGCTCATGGTGTCCCAGGCGTTCTTCTACAACGCTATCTTCTTCACTTACGCGCTGGTGCTGACCCGCTTCTATGCGGTGCAGCCGGGCCAGGTCGGGTTCTACATTCTTCCGTTCGCAGCGGGCAATGT
>DATNBX010000107.1:0-14108 GCA_035571795.1 Ramlibacter sp. | reverse complement strand
AGCTACACCACCGATCCGGAGATCCAGTCGGCCCGCAAGTTCCTGGCCGAAGGCCTGCAGACCGCCTCGGGCGTGCCGCTGCAATGCGACGAGGGGCCGGACTTCATGTCCTTCCGGGTCGGGCTGTTCGGGCTCGAGAAGTGGCACCACGTGGACCGCACCGTGGCGCAGCTCGCGGCCGCGCTGGACCGCATCGGACTGGGCGCGCCGGCCGGTGCCGCGCGGGTTCAGCCCGCGACCGCCTGAAGCCCGGCGCCTGCCCTACTTCGCACCGTCCCCGGGTTTCAGCTGGCCATCGTGCTGGGGCACCGTGATCGGCGCGACCTCGACCCGCGCCACGCCGTCTTTGCGGCTTATGCCGATCTCCTGCGCCGTGCGCGGCGACAAGTCGACGATGCGGCCGCGCACATAAGGACCACGGTCCTGGATCGTCACGGCCGTGCTCTGGCCGGTTTCGAGATTGGTGACCTTTGCCCGCGTGCCGAGCGGCAGGGTCTTGCTGGCGGCGTTGTCTGCGTGCGGCTTCATCGGGGTGCCGTCGGCCATCTTGCGGCCAGCGAATCGGTGTGAATAGAACGAAGCCTTGCCGACCTGCTTGCGTCCGGACCGATCCAGCTTTTTCGATTTCGATGTGGGGGTCGCGCCTTTCACATGACCGCCCGGATCCGTTTGCGCCGCAGTTGCGTCCGCATCGAACAGGGCGCAGCACAGGCTCACGGCAATGAAGGCAATCGTTGCTGCGATGCGGCTTTGCATCATGGCGGGCTCCCCGGCGGTTGGCATGTTCCGGCCTCGGGCGGTGGGCCGGATCAGAGCTCAGTCTGCTGCGAAATTCCCGCGCGAAAGGTGCGGCAGCGGCGCGATCTGACGTAGGAACCGCCGGCTCAGCGCCGCTGCGCACGGTTCAGTTTGCCGGCTTGAAAGACCACTTTCTCCAACTATAAATAGCTGTCCTTTTCGCATCAGCCAGGACAGCGCAATCGGGTTTCATTGCGCGCTCGGCCAACTCGACCGCACTACGGCCGAGTGGCGGGTTACGCGGATGGGCAGGAACTCTGGTCGGCCAACTGGAGATAAGGCAATGGACGACAACAGGATTGCTGCGGGCGATGACCCAGGAAGTCTTCCTCTGCCCCGGCGCGCATTTCTGCATCGCAGCGCAGCGCTCGTCGGTGGCATCGCCGGTGGAGCCGCGACCGGCACCGCGCTCGCCCAAACGCCGGCTGCGGCGCCGTGGCAGCAGACCCCTGGCGCGCCGCCGCTGCCATATGGCACGCGTTCCCGGTTCGAACAGGCCGTGCGCTATCCGGTCAAACCGTTCGGCGACATTGCGCCGGGCGCCGGACCCACCTTCTCTCCGATCGAGACGCTCGAAGGCACGATCACGCCCAACGACCTGCATTTCATCCGGATTCACAACGGGGTGCCGGACATCGACCCGAAGCAGCATCGCCTCCTCATCCATGGGATGGTCGATCGGCCGCTGGTCTTTACCGTCGACGCGCTGCTGCGCTACCCGATGAGTTCGCGGATCTACTTCCTGGAGTGCGCCGGCAACAGCAGTCGCAACCTGGCGCCGCAGCCGCTGCAGATTCCGGCCGGCGCGCTGCACGGGCTGATCTCATGCAGCGAATGGACCGGCGTGCCGCTGCGCATGCTGCTGGAGGAAGCGGGCGTGAAGAGCGGCGCCGGCTGGGTGCTGGCCGAAGGGGCGGATGCGGCCAGCATGAGCCGCAGCGTGCCGCTCGAGAAGGCGTTCGACGATGCCCTGATCGCGCTTTACCAGAACGGCGAACGGCTGCGTCCGGAACAAGGCTATCCGGTGCGCCTGCTGCTGCCCGGCTGGTTGGGCAACACGAGCGTGAAATGGCTGCGGCGCCTGAAAGTGACCGACGCACCAACACAGACCAAGGACGAGACCTCCAAGTACACCGATCCGCTGCCGGACGGCAAGGCGCGCCAGTTCAAGTTTGAAATGGGCGTCAAGTCGGTCATCACACGGCCCTCCTCGACGATGAAGCTGGGCGGCCAGGGCTTTCATGAAATCTCCGGTATGGCCTGGAGCGGTGCCGGACGCATCTCCCGGGTGGAGGTCTCGACCGATGGCGGCAAGAGCTGGCGCGATGCATTGCTGACCGGCCAGGACCGGGCGCGGGGCCTGGTGCGCTTTCGCGCCGGCTGGGACTGGCGCGGCGAAGACGCGGTGCTGCAAAGCCGCGCGACCGATGAAAAGGGCCACGTGCAGCCCAGACGCAGTGAGTGGACGACGCTGTTCGCGCCGGACATTCGTTTCCACAACAATTCGATCGTCAGCTGGGCGGTCGGCGCCGACGGGAGCGTGAAAAATGTATACGCGTAGGACCGTGGCCGTCCTGGTAGCGGCCATGCTTATTCCGGCCTGCGGGACCGCGCCCACGATGACGCCGGTCACGTCGTCACCGAAGCCCGCATTCGGGCAACCGGCGCCGGCCGATCTGATCGCTGCATGGGACATCAGCATCCCGGCCAGCGGTGCCGGCCTTCCGGCTGGCGGCGCAACGGCGCGGGAAGGCGCTGCGATCTACCTGCAGAAGTGCGCGAGCTGCCACGGCGAGCGCGGTGCCGGCAAGCCGGCCGATCCATTGGTAGGCGGCGGCGGAACCCTGGCATCGAAGACGCCGCTGCGCACGGTGGGAAGCTACTGGCCTTTTGCGACCACGCTGTTCGATTACACCCGGCGCGCGATGCCCTTGAACAATCCGATGTCGCTCACCGACAACGAGGTCTACGCCGTCAGTGCCTATGTGCTTTATCTCAATGGCCTGCTGGGCGAGGATGACCGGCTGGACGCCCTGAGCCTCGCGAAAATCCGGATGCCCAATCGCGATGGCTTCGTGAGCGACTGGCCGGCACGCCGCTAGTCTTGCTCAATGCCCTTGCCGCCTCGCGTTCTGGTTGTCGGCATTCTATGAATCGCCACTGCCGTAGGCCTTGTATGTCATGGTCAATGCGAGCGCCAGCAAAATTGCTTCCAGCACCATGAACAGCGTTGTGCTGGTGCTTGCCGACTCCCGTTGATAGAGGCCGGCAGCAAACATTCGAAACAGCCCAAGCAAGAGGAAGAACCAGCCCGATAGTGTTACCAGCACGGTCCAGTTTCGCGCCCAGTGATTGTGGGCCCGCACGATTGCCAGGCCAGCGATGAACATCAGAGTTCCCGAGAGATAGACAACGGGCGGAATCTGCGCGTCATAGAGATGCGGCTGGACAAGAGGAAACTCGGAAATGAGCATTGCCGCAAGGGTGGGGCCCACGAGCCCGGCGATTCGCTTCGAAGTTTTTTCCATGTGTTCAGTCTGACAATGGCTGCGCGCCCGCGCGCCAGTGACCCAACAGTGCACTGCGGGCATCGCCCTCGAGCGAAAGCCCGAAGCGAAGACCTTCCTCGCCATCGACGGCGTTGAGCCCAACTTCGGCACCGTAGAAGACCGGCCCCTTGATCCACAGGTCCAACGTCTGTGCTTCGGTGTCCGGGCCAGCCAGCCGGGACTGGCACATCGCCGCAACGCGCTGCGGATGAGGGAATGCCTTTGGGAAGCCGAAACGCCGCGCGTACCAATTCCAGCAATGGATGCCGTTGTAGTCGCCCGTGAGCTTCCCGAAGGCCCAGCCGCCACCGCCGGGCATGCGGAAGCGATCGACGGGCGGTACTTCGGATAGATCGGGCGAGACGGCCCGCGGCTCTAACGAGCTTGGCATGCCAAACCGCCCGCGATGGAAAAACGTGGTCCGGCCTTCCCAGCAGCAGACTGGCCCACGCATGAGCCGGCTCACCAGATCGACCTCGATGCCCTTCTCGACCGTACGCTGCTCGCCGACATGCGTGCGCAGGTCCAGTATCTCGCCGGGCTCGACGTGGACATGACGCACCAGCCGGTTTCGTACCTGCAGCGCGGTCCAGATCGGCAACGGATACGCGGGGTGCGTGAGCAATGCCATTTGCAGCCGGAATCCGACTACCTGCGGGAAGAGCACCGGCACACCCGCGTCCGCGCGCAGGCCGGTGTCGCGGCAAAAGCCCTCCAGCTGGGCCGGCTCGATCCGCACCCCGTTCCATTGCACCGCGATCGGCGGTATGACCGCTCCCCTGGCCAGGCCGGGCGAGCGCCGCAGCGCTCGCGACATGAAGTTCAGTGCCGACGGCGCTCGCCTGTAGCCTTCGACGATCCGTTCAGTCATGGCTGGCCGCGCGCTTGCCACTCCCGAAGCGCTGATCGAGACGGCGCTGGACTTCGCTGAAGTCACCGACGCTGGAGTAGCCGTTGATCGCCTCCAGGCGCAGGGCATCGTCGAGCTGTCGGCCGACCAGGTCCTGGATGGTTTGCTTGGCGGAGCGAACCGCCATCTGCCCATTGCGCAGGATCATCTCCGCGCAAGCCTGCGCACTGGCCATCAACTCCGACGCGGGAACGACCCGGCTGACCAGCCCGAGTTGCAAGGCTTCCTGTGCCGACAGTTCCCGGCCGGTGAGCGTGAGGTCCAGTGCGACGGCCATCCCCGCGATCGCCACCAGCCGGACCAGGCCGCCGTCGCCCTGGTGAATTCCGTACCGCAACTCGAAGACGCCGAATTTCGCTGCTTCGGAAGCGATGCGGATGTCGCAGGCCAGGGCAAGCTCGAAGCCGCCGCCAATGGCATGACCGTTGATCGCACCGATGACCGGCTTGGCTATGCGGTGCTGGCCACGGGTGAGCCCGCCGCCAATCCCGCGCGCGACGTTCTCGCGAACATCCATCATGTTCGCCTTCGCCCAGCGCGGGATGTAGGTCTTCAGATCCGCGCCCGAACAGAATGCCTTGCCGGCACCGGTGAGGATCGCAACGTCCACACCGGGGTCCTCGGCGAAGTCGCGCCAGACTTCCCAGAGCTCGCGATTCAGCTCGTCGTCCAGGGCATTGAGGGCATCCGGCCGATTCAGCGTGACGTGGGCGACGCGGTCCCGTTTTTCATATTCGACTGTAGACATATCCGTGGCCTCCGTCATAGGGTCGATGAGAGTTTCCGGCGTACCGGACGTGCATCGGTCGGACGCGTTTGTTCGAATTTCTTCCAGGCCCGGCGCATTTGCTCCGCCGAGGCAAATCCCGTCATCTCGGCGACACGCTCCATGCTGAGATCCGAGTTCGCCACCAGCTCCTTGGCGGCCGCTGTCCTGATCTTCCTGAGATAGGTCAGCGGCGGCAGCCCTGCGTGATCGTTGAACAGGCGCGTGAGATTGCGCGGGCTGGTATGGATTCGCTGCGCGAGCTCAGCCACGGTCCACTCGGTGCAAGGGTCCCTGATCACCAGGTCCTGGATCTGGTGGACCTTCGGGTGAAGGTGATTTCGATGGGCCACCCAGGCCGAGAGTTGGGGATCGGCACTGGTGCGGCGGATGTAGATCACCAGGAACTTCGCAACCTCCAGGGCAACCAGCGGACCCGCGAATTCGGACAACAGGTGCAATGCCAGGTCCACGCCGGCGCTGATGCCAGCGCTGCTGCAGATGTTCCCATCTCTCACGAACACCCGGTTCTCTACCACCCGAGCCCTCGGGAATCGCTTGGTCAGCCGGGCCGCGTAAGTATGGTGGGTGGTGCACTGGCGATCATCGAGCAACCCGCACTGTCCAGCCAGAAAGGCACCGGAACAGACGGTGCAGAGCAGCACTTCCGGCCGGATCACGTCGGCCAGCCAGGCAACCGCCTGTGACGCCGACGGCCTCATGGACCCATCGGCGGCGACCGGGACGCCCGGCACAAAAACGATTGAGCCGTCGGGAAGGGACTGGGGCAATTCGCCGATGCCTTGAAGTGTCAGGCCGGCGAAGGTCTTCGTCAGCGGCGCCGGCCCGACGAAATGCAGCCGGAACCGGCCGCCGAAGCGCTCCGCGAGTCGAAACGGTTCGGCAACGCCGGCCAGGTCCATCAGCATGGTTCCTGGCAGGACAACGAAGTAGACGTCGATTGTTTGCATGCGCATGGTCCACTGTTTTCCACCCGCGTGTCGCTTGGACCGCGTTGGCCGTCCCGCAGGCGTACAAGCGAAGCTTAATCACTGCAGACGTTGCAATCAACGCATTCGCGGACACCGATGCAGCAAAAAAGGACAACGGTCCCGCCTCCCGATTCAGCGCTGGCGCCGGCTCGTGTCGCTGAATATGCTGCCGGACTTGACCGCATGGATGTCTGACGAAATCAGGCCTATATCTTTCAAGTCGTTCCGTCCAAGGCCGTATAGGACTTCCAGCGATTTGCGTAAGGCGCGGCGGCTCCGCCGTGCCTCGATAAACCGTTTCCAGTGGTCAACCAGTTTCACTCTTTCACCGCCTGCATGGACGCGGCCGTCGGAGTGCCGGCCGTGGCTGTTCTGCCGGATTTCCAACAAGCCAAATCCGAACACAATGTAGCCCGTGCCGTCCGCATGTTCTACTGCACTTTGCGACGAAAAGGACGCAACTCGGGACGACTTGAGACCACGTCGCACTGCCTTCTGCGTTTGTTGCCACCATGGCCGAGGCTGAGGGCGCGCGACACGCTTCACGCTGACTGGCATCACGCTGCACCTCCCCCTCACGGTCTGTTCGTGGCAGATCGCTTGACCTGTCTACGGATGACAGCTCGAGAATCGCCCGGGAGCCGGCCACCCCGTGGCCACGGCACCGCTCCCCAGGCGGGACGCGATGAAAGCTGTTCAACATCTCGAAGATTCATGGTCATTGGAGGGCATCGATGCATCAATTTCCAGGCAGTCGCCTGTCATCGGGTAACGCGGCCGGCATGGCATGCCCCCGTTGGACGCCGCCGCCGGTCGCCGGTCACGAGCCAATGGCCGGGGGATCGGCATGAGCGATGTCACCACGCTGCTGGGCATCGCCGCGGCCATCACGGTCGCCGCGGTCAGCCCGGGACCGACGCTGCTCATGGTCGCTCGCACCGCGGTTGCGCGAACCCGGGGCGATGGCCTGGCAGCCGCGCTTGGGGTTGGCGTGGCAGGGGTTCTCTACGCCATCGCCGCCCTGGCGGGTCTGAGGGCGCTGCTGCTGTCGGTGCCCTCGGTCGCCATCGCGATCAAGGTCGCGGGCGGGGGCTACCTGATCTATCTGGCGATCCGGCTCCTGCGCGGAGCAAAGACCCCGTTGGAATTGTCCGAGCACGTGGCACAGCACCGGCGCGCGCCGGTCGGCCGGTCGGTGCTGCTGGGGTTGACGACCCACCTGAGCAATCCGAAAACCGTCGTTGTGTACGCGAGCGTGTTCACGGCGTTCCTGCCCGGCAGGGCCTCGTTCGCCTTGGTCCTCGCCGTGCCGGTGGCGATCTTCCTGGTCGAATTCGGATGGTATGCGCTGGTCGCGCTGGCGCTCGCAGCCGGCCGACCCCGTCGCATCTATGCGCGCCTGAAGGCAAGTATCGATCGAGCGGCCGGGGCGACGCTGATCGGCGTCGGCATCAATCTGTGCTGGTCGGCATGGGCCGACGCGATCGCCGATTCAAGTCAGGTGGCGACCTCGACCTCGCCCTAGCTAGGGGTTGGGCCGGGGGTGAACCTCCTCCATTCGCTCGATGTGCGCTTCGACCGTTTCGAGCGCGCCCAACTCGAGCGCGCCCAACTCGCCGCGTGCGATCAGCTGCGCGAGGCGCTCGGCGCCAAGCGAAGTGATGGCCAGGGCGGTCCGGACGGTAGAACCGTCAACCGGCCTCATCCCGCATCGCCGTGCCGTTGCGCAGATAGTAGTTGCATCGCGTCTCCCAGTTCCGCATGAACCGGACGTAGGCCTGCTCGTCGAACGAATCGACGAAAGCGTCACCCTTGGGACCAAGGCTGGTGTGGGTATACGTGATCTCGGCTCTGGCGCCTTCGGGCGCCGGCCTGACCTGGATCTCCAGGCGGCAGGCCGTGAGCCCGGGCGTGAATCTGATCATTTCGACGAAGCCCGTATCCGGCCGGTGCTGCGCGATGTACCAGTACGTCCGGTCGCCATCGGACGAGGTAACGAACACGCAGTCGCGTTCGGCCACGCCGGAGTGGCTGGCCACCGAAATGGGAGCCCAGCCGTCAAGCCAGTCGGCTTCGCGCACGGGGCACATCAGCGGAAACACCTTTTCGGGAGGGCCTTCGAGGTGTTGGGTATAGGTGTGGCGGACACGTTTGGGTAGTGCGATCTTCATGGTAGGGTGAGGTGTGGATGGTTGTGAAAGGAGTGTGTTTTCGCCCGCACGAAGCGTTCGATGGCCGGCGGCTCGTGGCGACCGCCCCCTTGGCTCGCAGCGGATGAAGCCGCGATCTTGGGGCTGTCAGTCGTAGACAGGTCAAGCGCCGGCACGCATGCCGGTCTGCACGCTCAGGCGGCGGCAGGCCGGGTCCCGGACCACGTCCTCACGTTGGCGATCTCCCTGGCGGACATCCCCAGCGCGGCGAGGAATTTCTGGTGGGCCTCGGGCGCTTCGGCCTCGAAGGAATGATGCCACTCATCCATGTCCTGCTCGGTGAAGCCGGCCGACCTGAGCATGGACACCCACTGTGCCTTGGTCCGGATGCCGCCCATGGTCATCGTCGCCGGATGGGCCATCAGGCGGGCCAGCAGCCGCTGCTGTGCCCTTAACTGCCGCACCTGCCGGTCGATGTCGACCATCTGCCGCTCCAGGACGGCGGCCGATTCGGTATGGCCGGACGACAGGAGCCGCGCGACGTCGCTGATCGGCACGCCAGCCTCCCGATAGATGCGCAGCGCGCGCAGCCGGTCGACCTCGGCCTGGCCGTACAGGCGGTACCCGGACGGACTGCGGGCGGCGGGGCGCAGCAGGCCCAGCCGCTCGTAGTACAGCAGCGAGGTTCGGGACACCTTGGCCCCGCGAGCGATCTGGCCCACCGTCAATAGCTTCATCTCACGCCCGGGTGCTCGCGCATGGCAAAGTCGGAGTTCCAGATTCAGCGCTGTCGCCGACTGCCGTCGCGAGAGAGCACGCCGAATTCGCCCTGCCTCGATAAATCGATTCCAGCGATCAATGTGTTTCACTCTTTCACGGCTTGCACGAAGACGGCCATCAGAGGCCCGCGATTAATGTAGCCCGAACCCCGACAAGTTCTACTGCAGTTTGCGACAAGAAACCTGCGGCTCGGGACGTTGTTGTCCTCCGGAGCGGTTGCGCGACCCTCTGCCCGGCTCATTGCCCGCCACGACGCGGCGCTGGCGGCCCGCCGGCCGGTGGGTTCGGGCGATCGGCCAGCTCCCGCGACCCGGCAACTGCCACCAACACAGCCAGCCACGCCAGCACGGCGCCCAGACCCAATGTAATGTGCATCCCGGCCACGCCGCGCACACCGAAATGCTCAACGACGAGCCCGAAAACCAGCGTGAGCAGCGCATAGCCGGCGGCAGCACGCACGGGCGATGCGCCTTTCTGGCCGCGCCGCGCCGGCGCCCATAACTGCCCGCTCCAGGCCAGTCCCCACGCGGCCCCCTGCGCGACGGCCGGGCCCAGCAGGTTCAGCGGCGCCGAGGCCCACGCCGCAAAGGCGGCCCCTGCCGCCAGCAGCAAGGTGCACACGACCGACAGGGTACGCTGTGACCAGTGCGCGACCCACAGGCGCAGCACCAGCGGCGGGCCGAACATCGCCCCCAGGTGCAGCAGCACCATGGTCTGCGCCGCAACGCCCTGGTTGCTGCACCAGGCCGCCATCAGCGGCAAGGCGGCCATCATCGGCAACATCGCCAGCCCGGCGAGCAGCGTCGGCCACTGCCCCGGATCGCGCCATGCGCCCGCGGGCCAGGCCGGCAGCGAACAATCGAACAGGCCGGCACGGCAGCCGGGCGCGCGTGAACCTTCGTCGATCCGGCGTTGCAGCAGCACGAGCAAGGCTCCTGCCGCAACTACCAACAGCGTCAGACGGGTGGCAAGCGCCGGCAGGTCGCCGGGGTCGCCCAACGCCAGGCCGGCGCACAGCGCACCCAGGCTCGCGGCGGCGACCGGCGGCGCCGGAGCCGCGGATTGCGCCAGGCGCAGGCTGCGCACCACGCCGGAGGCCAGTGCCGTCAACCCCGCCCAGCCAGCGAGGGCTAGCAGGACGGCACCCAGGTCGCCCCCATGCACCGACCACCACAAGCCGGCGCCGGTGATCGCCGCGCCGGCGCTCAGGGCCAGCGCGCGCGTGCCACGGCGCATGCCGCCGCGCGTCGCGACAACGGCGGCGGTGCCCAGCGCCAGCAGCCACAAGGCAACCAGCGCGAAGCCGTAGCGCACCGACGGCGCGAACTGCAGCGCGAAGCTGCCGATGCCGACCCAGCCCGCGACCAGCAGTGCCCAGGCGCAGGCACGCGCCAGCATGAGGCGCAGCAGATTGGCGCCGGCGAGCCCGGTCATACGGCCTCGAACGCCGACGGCCACGTCAGCGCGTGACCGGTGGTCGCGGCGAACCGTTCCATGTCTTCGAGCGTGTCGATGTCCACCCGGAAGCGGCGGTTGTCGGTGTCGAGCCAGCGGATGCGTTCGGGATGTTCCTGGCGCCAGCGGCGGCAGGCGAGATCGGCGCCGCCGGACAGCCATTGATCGCGCAGCGCCGCGTCGAAGATCACCGGGTTGCCCGGTTGGGCACTGCCGTCCTCGGCGGTCACCCGCGGCACCACCATCGCGGCATCACCGCGCTGCTTGAACGCGCTGATCAGCGCGGTGATGTCCTGCTCGTTGACGAGCGGCTGGTCGGCCAGCGCGACGATCACCGCATCGAGCTTCGGCGACAGCGCCGCCAGCCCGGTGCGCACCGACGAGGCCTGGCCGTCGTCGGGTGACGGGTTGCGCACCAGCGTGATCGGAAACTGGCCAACCGCTGCTTCGACCGCATCCGCGTGATGACCGAGCACGACGGCAACCTCGTCCACGCCGGCACCCGACAGCGCGATCAGCTGCCGCATGACCAGCGGCACCCCGCCGAGTTCGAGCAGCGCCTTCGGCCGGCCGCCCAGGCGCGAACCGGCACCGGCCGCCAGCAGCACGGCGCCCACAGTCATGCGGCTGTACAGGCCACTCGTCTTGTAGATACACCCCATGAATCTCTCTCCCTTACCTGAGTGCTTCGACCAGCCGCGGCAGCACCGCCTGGACGCTGGCCAGGTCGGCTCCCGGCGCCAGCAGGTCCAGGTGCGGCAGGGCCGCCTGCATGCCCTGGCTGATCGGCGCGTAGCCGGGCCGGTTGCACAAGGGATTGAGCCAGACCACGCGCCGGGCGCGGCGCCGCAGCTGCACCAATGCATCCGACAGCCGCTGCGGCTCGCCGGTGTCATAGCCGTCGCTCATGATGAGGATGGCGGTGCGCGAGTGCACGATGCGCGGCGCATGCTCGCGATTGAACTGCGCCAGGCTGTCGCCGATGCGCGTGCCCCCGGCCCAGCCCTGCGCCATCAGGTGCAGCCGCTCCTGGGCGCGCCAGGGGTCGGGATCGTGCAGCGCCTGCGACACCGCCGTGATGTGGGTGTGGAAGATGAAGCTGTAGACGTCCGGCAGCTCCGCGCTGAGCGCGCGCGCCAGCCGCAGGTAAAAGAAACTGTACTGCGCCATCGACCGGCTCACGTCGATCAGCAGCACCAGCCGCGGGCGCACGCGGCGGCGATCCTGCCAGGCCAGGTGAAACGGCGTGCCGCCGCTGGCCACGCTGCGCCGGATCGTGGCGGGCAGGTCCAGCCGGCGGCCGTGCCGGGAGCGCGCCGCGCGCCGCAGCCGGATGTGCTTCAGCTGCCGGGCAAACCGCCGCATCAGCGCTTCGATGTCCAGCACATGCTCCCGCTCGGTCAGGGTGCGGAAATCGGCCGAGGTCAGCGTCTCCTGCCGGCTCGCCGCCTGGCGCGGCCGCAGCTCCTCATCGTGGTCGTCGACGACTGCGGCGTCGCCAGCGGGGCCGTTGGGCCATCCGCCACGCGCTGGATCGGCGGCGTCACGCCGCTCGGGCCGCTGCCAGCGGTTGGCCGGCAGGAACCAGGCCTCGAACAGTTCGTCGAAGCGCTGCCATTCGTCGATGCGGCCGCACAGCAGCGCCTTCAGGCTGAGGCGCAGCACGCTTGAATCCAGTACGCCGACGCGCTGCGCCGTCTGCAGCACCGGGACCGCGTCACCACCGCCGACGGCGAAACCGTTGGCGCGGAGGAAACCGGGGAATGCCGTCAGGCGCGCGGCTGCCAGGTCATGGAGTGCCGGGGAATGCAGGATCAGCATGCGGCCGCCAATCGGGCGACGACTTCGCGCGGGAAGGCCGCGCGGTCGTCACGGGTCTTGATCAGGGCGCTGAGCGTTTGCATGATGCGCTCGGCGCCATCCTTGTCGATCACCGAAATCCCCAGCCTCAGCAGCGCGGCCGTCCAGTCCAGCGTCTCGGCGATACCGGGCTTCTTTTGCAGGTCCATGCGGCGCACCGCCTGCACGAAGGCGACGATCTGGCGGGCGAGCTCGGCCGCCGCACCGGGCGCCTTCTTGCGCACGATGGCCAGTTCCTTGTCGTAGTCGGGATAGTCGATGTACTGGTAGAGGCAGCGCCGGCGCAAGGCGTCCGATAGTTCGCGCGTGCCGTTGGAGGTGATCACCACCAGCGGCCGGCTGACTGCGTGCACCGTGCCGAGTTCGGGAATCGACAGCTGGAAATCCGACAGCAGCTCCAGCAGATAGGCCTCGAAGGCTTCGTCGGCGCGGTCCACTTCGTCGATCAGCAGCACCGGTGGCTGCTCGCAGCTGATGGCCTCCAGCAGCGGGCGCTTGAGCAGATAGCGCTCGGAGAAGATGTCCTGCTCTTTCTGGGCCAAATCCTTCGAACTTGCGCGCTCGTCATGCTCCAGCAATTTGATGGCGAGCAACTGGCGCTGGTAGTTCCATTCGTACATCGCCGCGTGGGCGTCCAGGCCCTCGTAGCACTGCAGCCGGATCAGGCGAGTGCGGCGCAGCGTGGCCAGCACCTTGGCCACCTCGGTCTTGCCGACGCCGGCATCGCCTTCGAGCAGCAAGGGCCGGTCGAGATCGAGCATCAGCAACAGGGCGGCCACCAGAGCAGGTTCGGCGATATAGCCGGCACGCGCCAGGTCCTGCTGCCACGCAACCAGCTCCTGCGCGCGCGCCGAAGTCATGGGTCTCAGGCCCGCTTCGCCGTGAACAGCGAGCGCAGCCATTCCTTGATCACCGCCCAGGCCAACGCCAGGCCGTTGAGCTGGTTCTGATCTGGCGGCGGCGCCGGCGCGGCCGCAGCCTGCCCCGGTGCCGCCGGGGCCTGCGCCTGCAGTGCCTGCACCTGGACGGCGAAGTTGTCGCCGAACTGCTTGAGCACCTGGTCGGCCACCGAGCCCATCATGCGGGCACCGAAAGCGGCGGCCTTGCCGCTCACGGTCACCTCGCTGCTGCCCGACAGGCGGCTGGACGACGCATCCACCGCCTCGACGCGCGCCGTCAGGTCCATCGATGCGCCGGAACTGCCGGTCGTATCGGTGCCCTTGCCGGCCAGGCGCAGCGTCCGGCTGGCGGGGTCCAGCGCGACGACCGTCACCTCGCCGCGAAACGACATGCTGGCCGGGCCGAACTTCACGGCGATGGTGCCCTTGTAGTGGCTGCCGTCGACGTGTTCGGTGATGCGCGCGCCCGGCATGCAGCCGGCCACACGCTCGATATCGCTGAGCAAGGTCCACGCGGCATCCTCCGATGCCGGCAGCGCGAAGGTCTTTTCCAGCTGTACTTTCACATCAGCCCGCGACGCATGAAAGCGGATATGTCCGTACGTGGGCAGCCGCGGAACCGGCTTTGCCGGGCCGCTGGCTGCGCCCCCTTGAGGGGGAGGCGCCGCAGGCGCTTCGGGGGTGTTTCATCTTAGCGCTTGTTGATGCCCAGGGCGTTGCACTGCTGCCAGACGCGGAACGCGCTATGCGGCATGTCCATGTGGGTGACGCCCAGGTGCGCGAAGGCGTCGATCACGGCGTTGCTGAAGCACGGGATGCCGCCCACGTGCGGCGATTCGGCAACGCCCTTGGCGCCGATCGGATGATGCGGGCTGGGCGTGACCGTGTGGTCGGTTTCCCAATGCGGCGTTTCCATCGCGGTGGGCAGGAAATAGTCCATCAGGCTGTT
>DATNBX010000106.1:0-14123 GCA_035571795.1 Ramlibacter sp. | reverse complement strand
CCTGCGACGAAGCACTGCACATCGGAGGCAGCGCGCCCAAGGAGAGCTACCTGCGGTGGGAGCGCATCATCGAAGCGGCCAAGGCCACGAGCGCGCAGGCGATCCATCCGGGCTATGGGTTTCTCAGCGAGAACGAGGCGTTTGCGCGGGCCTGCGCCGAGGCCGGCGTGGTGTTCATCGGCCCGCCGCCGTCGGCCATCATGGCGATGGGCCTGAAAGCGCAGTCCAAGCAATTGATGGAAAAAGCCGGCGTGCCGCTGGTGCCGGGCTACCACGGCGCCGGCCAGGACCCGGCTCTGCTGGCGCGCGAGGCGGGCCGGATCGGCTACCCGGTGCTGATCAAGGCCAGCGCCGGCGGCGGCGGCAAGGGCATGCGCGCGGTTGAAAAGCCCGGTGAGTTCGGCGATGCGCTCGCTTCCTGCCAGCGCGAGGCGATCAACAGCTTTGGCGACGGCGCGGTGCTGATCGAGAAGTATGTGCAGCGTCCCCGCCACATCGAGATCCAGGTGTTCGGCGACACGCACGGCAACTACGTCTACCTGTTCGAGCGTGACTGCTCGGTGCAGCGGCGCCATCAGAAAGTGCTGGAGGAAGCGCCGGCGCCCGGCATGACCGAAGCGGTGCGCCAGCGCATGGGCGCGGCCGCGGTGGCGGCAGCGAAGGCCGTGCACTACGTCGGCGCGGGCACCGTCGAGTTCATCGTCGAGCAGGCGCCCGGCGATGAAATGAATTTCTTCTTCATGGAGATGAACACGCGGCTGCAGGTGGAACATCCGGTGACGGAGGCGATCACCGGGCTCGACCTGGTCGAGTGGCAGCTGCGGGTCGCGGCGGGTGAACCGCTGCCCTTGAAACAGGACCAGTTGAAGATCCACGGCCACGCGATCGAAGCGCGGATCTGTGCCGAGAACCCGGACAACAACTTCCTGCCGGCCACGGGCACCTTGCGCGTGTACCGCTTACCAGAAGCGCTTGAGTTTCAGTTTCCCTCCCCCTTGATGGGGGAGGGCCAGGGAGGGGGAGAGCGTCAATACGCCCCAACGGGGATTCGAATCGCCCGGCCCCGGATAGATTCCGGGGTGAGGCAGGGCGATTCGATTTCCCCGTTTTATGACTCGATGATCGCCAAGCTCATCGTTCACGGCGATACGCGCGAGCAGGCGCTGGCACGGCTGGACGAGGCGCTGTCGCAGACGCACATCGTGGGCCTGGGCACCAACGTGCAGTTCCTGCGCTACGTGGTGCGCAGCCCTTCGTTCGCGCAGGGCAACCTGGACACCGGGCTGATCCCGCGCGAGCAGGCGCTGCTGTTCAACCAGGAGCCCCTCGGGCTCGCGCTGGCCGCAGCGGCGGCGGTGGCGCAAGCGTTGCTCCAAGAGCGGGCCGCCGAGCAAAGCGACCCGTTCAGCCGGCGCGATGGATGGCGCATGCATGGCACCAACGTGCGGCGCTTTGCATTCGAGTTCGGCGGTGTGCCCGGCGAGGCCGAGCTGGCTTACCTGCACGACGGCGCGCTGAACCTGACCGTGGACAACGTCTCGGGCCGGCTGACCTTCACAGCGACCCCGCACGGCATCGACCTGGACTTTGCCGGCCAGCGGCTGCTGGTCTCGGTCTATGCCGAAGGTGAGACCGATCATGTGTTCAGCGCGCGCGGCGCCACGCAGATCCTGGCGATCGACCTGCTGGCCCATGCCGGCGAAGCGCATGCGGAGGCCGGGCGCCTGACGGCGCCGATGCCGGGCAAGGTCATGTCGTTCGCCGTGAAGGCCGGCGACAAGGTCACCAAGGGCCAGGCATTGGCGGTGATGGAGGCGATGAAGATGGAGCACACGATCACGGCGCCGGTGGACGGCACCGTGGCCGAGCTGATGTTCGCGCCGGGAGACCAGGTGACGGAAGGTGCGGAACTGCTGACCCTGGCGACGTGACCGAACCTACCCCATGCGAATCTCCTTCTGCTGCACGAACACGAAGTCCGCCCCATGGCTGGAAGGGCTGCGCGCGGCGCTGCCGGATGCCACCATTGAAGAGTGGGCCCCCGGCGCGCCGCGGGCCGATCACGCCGTTGTGTGGGCGCCGCCGCAGCAGTTTCTCGACGAGCAGCTGCGGCTCAAAGGCATCTTCAACATTGGAGCCGGTGTCGACGCATTGCTCAAGCTGAAACTGCCATCGCAGGCGCTGCTGGTTCGCATCGACGATGGCGGCATGGGCGCGCAGATGGCCGAGTTCGTGTGCCAGGCAGTGATCCGGCATTTCCGCGAGCTGGCCGGCTATGAAGCGCAAATGAAGCAGGGCCAGTGGTCGTTCCGGCGGCCGCGCGTGCGCAGCGATTTTCCGGTCGGCGTGATGGGCCTGGGTGTGCTGGGTTCGCGGGTCGCCCGTGCCGTGGCGCATTTCGAGTTCCCCACGCTCGGCTGGAGCCGCACGCCCAAGGACGTGCCCGGCGTGCGCTGCCTGGCCGGGCCGGCGCAGTTCGACGACTTCCTGGCGGCCACCCGCATCCTGGTCTGCCTGTTGCCGCTCACGCCCGAAACCAACGGCATCATGAACGCCAGGAACCTGTCGCGGCTGATGCCGGGCGGCTACGTGATCAACGTGGCGCGCGGTGCGCACCTGGTGGATGAAGACCTGATCGCGCTCCTGGACAGCGGGCACCTGGCCGGCGCGGCGCTCGACGTCTTCCGCACCGAGCCCTTGCCGGCGGAGCATCCGTTCTGGCGCCATCCCGGCATCACGCTGACGCCGCACACCTCGGCGCGGACCTTGCGCGACGAAAGCGTCGCGCAGATCGCCGGGAAGATTCGCGCCCTGGACCGGGGAGAGCCCATCGCCGGTGTGGTTGACGTGAAGCGGGGATACTGAGTAGTTCAGATCAAGAAATCGCAAATGCGATTTCTTGATCTGGTTTAGTCGGTGCAGGCAGGACCGGCAGAGCCGGATCCTGCCTGCAAGGGAGACTGCGCCGCGCGCTGCGCCGCGCAGTCTGCGATGGTGTTGAAAGAGTGGCACATGAGATATCCCAGCAGAGTCAAACTCGTCGACGTCGGCCCGCGCGACGGACTGCAGAACGAAAAGGAAACGGTGCCCGCCGAAGTGAAGATCGGCCTGGTGCATCGCCTGCAGGACGCGGGTGTGCGCGAGATCGAAGTCACCAGCTTCGTGTCGCCCAAGTGGGTGCCGCAGATGGCGGACAACGCGCAGGTGATGGCCGGCATCGAACGCAGGAAGGGCGTGCGCTATTCGGTGCTCACGCCCAATATGAAAGGCTTCGAGGCGGCGGCGGCCAGCCGGCCCGACGAGATCGTCGTGTTCGGCGCCGCCAGCGAAGCCTTCAGCCAGCGCAATATCAACTGCTCGATCGCCGAGAGCATCGAGCGCTTCGCGCCGGTGGTCGAAGCGGCCAAGGCCAAGGGGATCTACGTGCGCGGCGCGATCTCGGTCGCGGTCGGCTGCCCTTACGAGGGCGAGATCGCACCCGAACGCGTGGAGCTGGTGGCGCGCCTGATGAAGCAGATCGGCGTGCAGCACATCGGTGTGGCCGATACCATCGGCGTGGGCACGCCGGTGAAGGTGCAGCGGGCCATGGAAGCGGCCCTCAGGCACTACGACCTGAATGACATCTCGGGGCATTTCCACGACACCTACGGCCAGGCGCTGGGCAACACCCTGGCGAGCCTGGAAATGGGCGTCTGGCAATACGACGCGTCGATCGCCGGGCTGGGCGGCTGCCCTTACGCCAAGGGTGCGACCGGCAACGTCGCGACCGAGGACGTGGTCTACATGCTGCGCGGCATGGACATCGACACTGGCATCGACCTGGACAAGCTGGTCGACGCCGGCAAGTACATCAGCGACTGGCTGCATCGCAAACCGAATTCGCGCGCCGCGACGGCTATCCTGAACAAGCGGGCCGGGTAGGGATAGTGAGCGCCGATCTCAATACACTGCCCGAAGGCGTGCAGCGCGTGGCCAAGGTGCTGCGGGAGCAGGGCCATCCGCATTCGCCGGTCATGCTCGATGACGCCGCCCGCACGGCGCAGCAGGCCGCCGACCAGCTGGGCATCCTGGTCGGGCAGATCGCCAAGAGCATCGTATTCCGGCGCAAGTGCGATGACGCCGCCGTGCTCGTCATCGCTTCCGGCGACCGGCGCGTCGACGAGAAGAAGGTTGCCGCGCTGATCGGGCAGGGCGGCGGCCTCGGCCGCGCCGATGCCGACTTCGTCAAAAGCCGCACCGGCTACTCGATCGGCGGCGTTTCGCCGATCGCGCATGTGCGCGCTCCGGTGACGCTGATCGACCGCGAGCTGTTCCGGTTCGACGAAATCTGGGCTGCGGCCGGCCATCCGCATGGCGTCTTCAAGCTGCGGCCGCAGGACCTGGAGCGCCTGACCGGCGCGCCCGTCGCCGACGTGGTGCAGCAGGTGGCGGGCGCCTGATGAGTGCGATCCAACGGCTCGTTCAACGCGCGCGGCAGGTGTCGGCCGGCCGCGAAGCCGATGTGCCGTCGCCCTGCGTTTCGGTGTGCCGGGTCGATCCGGCCACCCAGTGGTGCGACGGCTGTTTTCGCACGCTGGAGGAAATCGCCGCCTGGAGCCGGATGGACGACGACGGCAAGCGCGAGGTCTGGAGAACAATCGGGGAGAGAGCCCTGGCGATGCAGGTTGCGCCCAGCTCGCATGATGCCCTCTCCCAGCGGCAGAGGGAGAGGGAGGAAAACACTTGAAACAGATCACCTTCTACCTGGACTTCATCTCGCCGTATTCCTATCTGGCGTTCGAGGAATTGCCTAAAGCGCTGCTCGGCTTGAGCTATGCCGTCGACTACAAGCCGGTGCTGTTCGCCGGCCTGCTCAAGCACCACGGCCAGCTCGGCCCGGCGGAGATCGCGCCCAAACGCGATTGGACATTCCGCCAAGTGCTGTGGCTCGCCCACACCCATGGCATTCCGATGCAGATGCCGGCGGCGCATCCGTTCAATCCGCTGGCCTTGTTGCGGCTGGCGCTGGCCTGTGGAAGCGAAGGCCTTGTGAACCGCTACGTCTGCGAAACCATCTTCCGGCATGTCTGGCGCGGCGGCGCCGACGCTATCGACGCCCAGCGGCTCGAAGCATTGAAGCAAACGCTGCAACCGCCGCGCGATCCCGCGAGCGACGCTGTAAAGGCGGAGCTCAAGGCGAACACCGATGAGGCGATCGCACGCGGCCTGTTCGGCGTGCCCACCTACGCGGTGGACGACAAGCTGTTCTGGGGCTTCGATGCGCTGCCGGTGCTGCGCGCGTACCTCGACGGCGATGCGTGGTTCGCGCAGGGCCATTGGGAAACCGCCGCGCAACGGCCCGGCCAGCAGCGGCGTGCCGTCTGAATCACGACAGCGCCGGGGGCAATTGCGTCTCCAGTGTGGCGATGAGTTGTCCCAACGGAATCTCCATCGCGCGGAGCAATCGATCGATCTCGTCGCGTGGCTTGCGCTGCCTGATCGCGTGCTCGAGATCGCCCGCGTGTTCGGGAATCCGCAGGGCGCCAATGCTCCCCGACACGCCCTTGGTGGTGTGGGCGAGCCGCTCCGCCGTCGCCCAATCGTCGTTGTCCAGCGTAGTGCGGATTTCCTGGGGCACGCATTTCTGTCCGGCAACGTACCTGCGCAGGAGCGACAGGTAGAGCGGCTTCTTGCCCAGCGTCCGGCCAAGGCCCGCACGGATGTCGAGGCCGGCAATGCTTTCAGGAAAATCCGGGGCCGGCAGCGGCGCCGGGGCGACCGGCTGCTGCGCGGCCATGCGCGGCGTGATCCACTGCAGCAGCAGGCCCCAGATTTTCTCGGGGTCGAGCGGCTTGATCAGAGCGTCGTTCATCCCGGCCTGAAGGCATCTTTGCCGGTCCTGCTCCATCGCATTGGCAGTCATGGCCACGATGGGCAGGTGTTCCAGCCGGCCCAGCTTGCGGATGGCCCGCGTGGCCGTCAAGCCGTCCATCACGGGCATCTGCATGTCCATGAACACCAGGTCGTAAGCCCGGTTGCCCACCATGGCGAGGGCGACTTCGCCGTCTTCCGCGACGTCCACCACCAGTCCCGCGTCTTCGAGCAGCTCGCGCACCACCTGCTGATTGATGTCGTTGTCCTCCACCAGCAGGATACGCGCGCCTCGAATGGGCGCCAGCCGGCTGTCGGCTGCCTGGGACGCGTCGACCGCAGGCTTGGGCTCGGCCGCCCGTTCGCGCCGCACGGCCTGGCCGATGCCCAGCCGCGCGCTGAACCAGAAGGTGCTGCCCTTGCCAAGTTCACTTTCCACACCCACTTCGCCGCCCATCAGCTCGGCCAGCTTCCGGGAGATCGCCAGGCCCAGGCCGGTGCCGCCGAACTTGCGCGTGGTCGAGGCGTCGGCCTGCGAAAAACTCTGGAACAGCCGCCCCATCTGCTCGGTCGTCAGGCCGATGCCGGTGTCTTGCACCCGGAAGTGCAGCAGTACGTCCTTGTCGGTGCGCTCGCCGGCGCGCACCGCGATGACGATCTGCCCTGCCTCGGTGAACTTCACCGCGTTGTTGGCGTAGTTGATCAGGATCTGGCCCAGGCGCAGCGAGTCGCCCACCAGGCGGGGCGGCACATCGGGCGCCACGTCGAGCACCAGCTCCAGGCCTTTGGCATGGCTTTTCTCGCTGATCAGGCTGCTGGCGTGGTCCAGCAGGTCTTCCAGCTCGAACTCGTTCTTCTCGATCGCCAGCTTGCCGGCCTCGACCTTGGAGAAGTCCAGGATGTCGTTGATCACGCCAAGCAGGTGCTGCGCCGAGGCCTGCACCTTGAGGATGTAGTCGCGTTGACGCGGCGACAGGTCGGTCTTCAGGACCAGGTGCGACAGGCCGATGACGGCGTTCATCGGGGTCCTGATCTCGTGGCTCATGTTGGCCAGGAAGTCACTCTTGGCCTGGTTGGCGAGTTCGGCCGCAAGCTTGGCGGCGCTTAGCTCCTCGGTGCGTTCCTGTACGGCCTGTTCGGCCTGGGCCCGTTTCGTGATGTCGGTGTAAGTCGTGACAAATCCGCGCCCGGGCACCGGCGTGCCGCGCACCTCGATCACCGTTCCATCAGGGCGCCGGCGTTCGAAATGGTGCGGCTCGAATCGCATGGCCTTCTCGACGCGAGTGCGCACCTGCTCTTCGATGTCCCCCGGCCCGTAGTCACCACGCTGCGCGTTGTAGCGGATGAAATCGGCGAAGGGGATGCCGGGCGCGGCCAGCGACTGCGGAAAGTCGAGCAATTCGAAATAGCGCCGATTGGTCGCCAGCACCTTCAGGTCGTTGTCGAACAGGCTGATGCCCTGGTCCATGTATTCGAGCGTGTCGTCGAGCACCGCCTTGCTGTGGCGCAGTGCCTGCTCCGCGCGCCGTTGCTCGGTGATGTCTTCGATCACCCAGGCTGTGCCGGCGGTCGTGCACTGCGGATCGAGCGGCTTGCCGTCGACCCGGCACCAGACCTCGGCGCCATCGGCCTTGCGGAACGCCCAGTCGGCGCGAAACGAACGGCCCGACACCAGCACCGGCCCGGCTTCGCGGCCCATGCGCGCGAAACTCGCGGCATCGGGGTAGATCACGGACGTGGGCTGGCCGATCAGTTCTTCGGGGCTGCGATAGCCAAAGATTTCGGCTGCGCGCAGATTGCAGCGATGCACCACGCTGTCCCGCGTGATGAAGATGCCTACCGAGGCGTTCTCGAATATCGCGGTGAGCTCCAGCAGCGCCTGCGCCGGGTCGACGAGATCGGAAATGGTGTGTGCAGGCGCGGGACGGGGCTTCACGTTCGGGAGCATGTCGGTATCCCAGAGGCGTCTTGGTGCAGATGCTGCGTTGTTACGATCAGGCCGCAGACCTGCCGCGCGCTCCTAGGTAATTCGCGGCACACGGCTAAGAAGTTTGCTTAACCCGGCAGCGGCGAGAAGCGGTCCTGCAGTTGCCACAGGCCCTTTGACACGCCCGCCTACAAGGCCAGTGCCACGGGCTGGGGTATCGGCACTCGTGGGTTGGCGGGCGTCCGGGGCTTGATCCACTTGAGCAGGATGTCCCGCATCTCCTGCGGCTCGATCGGCTTGGACAGGAAGTCGTTCATCCCGGCCGCCAGGCATTTATCCCGGTCCTGCGCCAGGACGTTGGCGCTCAATGCGATCACGGGCAGGTTTCGATGCCCCTGCATGCGCCTGATGTGCGCCGTCGCGGTGATGCCGTCCATCACCGGCATCTGCATGTCCATCAGCACCAGGTCGTAGGCGGCCTGGCCGATCCGGTCCAGCGCGATTTGCCCGTTGTCGGCGACGTCGACGCTGAAGCCGGCATCCTGCAGCAGCTCGCTGGCCACGATCTGGTTGATGTCGTTGTCTTCCACCAGCAGGATTCGAGCGCCGCTGATCGCGGCCAGATCGGTCACCGCCGGGGTCGCAGCCGGCGCGGCCGGCGCCAATGCGCGCAAGCCCAGCCTGGCGGTGAACCAGAAAGTGCTGCCTTCACCAGCGCGGCTCTGAACCCCGATTTCCCCACCCATCAGCGCGGCCAGCTTTCCCGAGATCGCCAGGCCGAGGCCGGTGCCCCCGAACTTGCGCGTGATGGAAGTGTCGGCCTGATGAAAACGCTGGAACAGCTGCCCCATCTGTTCTTCCGTGAGGCCGATGCCCGTGTCTTTCACGTCGAAACGCAGCAGCACTTCCCCGTCCGTGCGTTCCTCGACGCAGGCGCAGACGCTGATCTTGCCTTTTTCGGTGAACTTCACTGCGTTGTCGGTGAGATTGAGCAGGACTTGCGCCAGGCGTCGCGAGTCGCCGACCAGGTCGCGCGGCACGTCTGCAGCGACCTCGAAGGCCAGTTCCAATCCCCTGGCGCGGCTCTTTCCGGCCAGCTGGCCGGCGACATCCGCCAGCAGCTGCTCGAGCGAGAAGCCGGACTTCTCCAATCCAAGCTTGCCAGCCTCCACCTTGGAGAAGTCCAGGATGTCGTTGATGATTCCCATCAGGTGCTGGCTAGAGCCTTGGATCTTCTGGAGGAAGCTTTGCTGGCGCGCGTTGAGCCCGCTCTGGAGCACCATATGGGACAGGCCGATGATGGCGTTCATCGGCGTCCTGATCTCGTGGCTCATGTTGGCCAGAAAATCGCTCTTGGCCCGGTTGGCCGCCTCGGCCAGGTCCTTGGCCATCGCAAGTTCGCGGGTACGCTCCTGCACGGCCTGCTCCAGGCGATTCATCTGGGATTGGGCCTGCCGTGCCAGATCCCACTTGGCCGTCAACGTCCGGGCCAGCTGGCTGACCTCAATCATGTCGAAGGGCTTCTTGATGATGAGCAGGCGGTCCTGCACGTCCAGCCGGGCCAGCACCTCCTCCCAAGGGTGGTCGGAGTAGGCCGTGCAGATCACGACTTGCACGTGCGGATCGGCTTTCCAGAGCCGCTCGATCGTCTCGACCCCATCCCATCCGGGCGGCATGCGCATATCGACAAAGGCCATGGCATAGGGCAGGCCGGCGCGCACGGCCGCTTCGGCCATCGCCACGCCATCGCGCCCCTGGTAGGCCGAGTCCAGCTCGTAGTTGTCGCGGGAAGCCGGTGCGACCTGGCCGAACAGGGCCGCTTCGGCCGCATCCAGCCCGCCGTCTGCCGGTCCGGCCGCAAGAATCTTGCGGAAGTCGTCGTGGATAGCCGCTACGTCGTCGATCAGCAGGATGCGCCGGTTGTGCAGTGTTTTCATGGTGTTGCCTGATCCCCGTCGATGGGCAGTTCCAGCGAAAAAACGGCTCCCTGGCCCGGGCCGTCGCTGTGGGCGGTCAGGGTGCCTCTCATTTGCCGGGCCGCCAACGCACAACTGTGCAGGCCGAAGCCGTGGCCCTTCTTGCGGGTCGTGAAGCCGTGGACGAAGATGCGCGTGAGGTTGTCGGCCGGGATGCCGGCGCCGTTGTCCTTGACCGAAACCCGCAGGTTCGACTCGGCGGTCGTGTCCACCGTCAACGTGATCTGGTTCGATTGGCTTGTCATGCTCTCCATCGCGTTGCTGGCGTTGCTGATCAGGTTGACCAGGATCTGCAGCACCCGTGCCCGGTCCAGCCGCAGCACCGGCACCGTCGCGAACTGCTTGACGACGCTTATGCGATGGCGTTCAAGTGCTTCGCCGTTCATTCGCAGGGCATCCTCCGCCAGCTCGCATATCTGCGTTGGCTCGACGAGGCTGACTCCTCTTGCGTACGTTTGCTGGGTCGCCACAACGCCCTTGATATGGTCGATGCTCTGTGTCAGGTGTGCCAGCTCCTCGATCATGCGCTGCTGTTCCTGCGCCAGGGCCTGGGTGGACTGGATCAGGTAGCCGGGTAGCAGCTTGCCCTTCTCGTCGCGGGTCAGGAATTCGGCCAGTTCCGCCGCATGCTCGTCCATCAAGCGGACGGCTTGCGACAGCCCGCGGGCGCGGGAGTTGCGCAGCGTGCTGGCGACCAGGGCGGCCGAGACGTTTACGCTGTTCAGGATGTTGCCCACGTTGTGCAGCACGTTGGTCGCGATCTCCGCCATCCCGGCCTGGCGCGAGGCTTCCACCAGCGCCTGGTGGGTTGCTGCCAGTTCGGCCTCGGCGCGCTTGCGCTCGGTGATGTCCTGCGCCGTGCCCAGGACCTGGCAGGCGCTGCCGCCGGGCCATCGCGTGAAGACGGTGTCGCGGGCCCAGATCCAGCGCCAGTCGCCGCTCGCATCTTTCAGGCGAAACTCCAGATCGACGACTCGACTGTCGCGAAGATCGGCAAATTGGGCAAAGTGCTGCACCACCCGCGGCCGATCCTCGGGATGAATCAGCCGTGCCAGGGGGTTGTCGCCAAGCGCGTCGATCTGGGCGTTCGAATAACCCAGGCGCGCCGCAATGTTGCGGGCTCCGTAGATGTTCCTGCCGGTTTCCAGATCAATGAGGTAGATGGCGCTGGTCGAGTTTTCCGCGATGCTTTCGGCGAACCGCTTGCTCTCGTGCAACGCGTTCTCGGTGCGCATGCGCTCGGTGATATCGCGCTGGATGCCCAGGAAATGCGTGACGGCTCCGCTCGAATCGCGGATCGGGGTCACCTTCCATTCCTGATTGAATTCGGTCCGGTCCTTGCGGTAGTTGGTGGTCTGGCCGGAAAATGTTTCGCCCCGCTCCAGCGTCTCGCGCAGGCGGCTCAATGTCACGCGGTCGGATTTCGGCCCCTGCAGGATGCGCGGTGTCTGTCCGATCACTTCGGCCGCCGTGTAGCCCGTCATCCGGGTGAATGCCGGATTGACGAACAGGAACCGCGGTCCCAGGTCCAGGTCTGCATCCGTGATCACGATGGAATCCCCGGACTGTTCGACGGCCGATCCCATCAGGCGCAGCGACTGCTTGCGCTCGGTGATGTTGCGGATGATGACGGCGATCTGTTTGTCAGGCAGTGGTGCCAGGCGCGCTTCGTAATGGGACTCGTGTCCGTGCAACACCGCCGAATATTCGACGCTGGTGGGGGAGTCGTTCTCGATCACAGCCTTGAGCGCGTCCGAAAATTGCCGGCCGACGTCTTTGAGCGGGACGTCCTGGACCCGCTTGCCGATCAAGTCTTCACGCTTGAGCATCATGTCGCTCGAAGTGCCGGCCTTGATGTCCAGAATGGTGCCCTCGTGGTCGAGGCGAAGAACCAGATCGGGGATGGCCTGGAAGACGGCCCGCATTTCCGAATTCGCGTCGAGCAGTTCCTGCGAACTCAGTTCCAGCGAGTGCTCCATCATTTCGCGATCGGCGTCGAATTCCAGATAGGCGTCATTCACCCGCTCGACGAAAGGCCGCCATTGCGCCGGGATGGAGAACTGATCGCCAAAGTGCCGCTTGAGCTGGCGCCTCAGCAGGCTGTGCATCTGCTCCATGCTTGTCAATGCTCCGATAGGGCGGTGATCGTCATGGTCTGGTTGTGCAACTCACATTTGGCCCCGGGCGAAAACGGTGAAATTTCGCCGTAGGAATAAAAGCCGGCGAGCGTCGCGTCTGTGCCCAGGACGTCGCGTACCGCTTCGACTTCTTCCTCGATGCGTTGCTTGAGCACGAGTTTGCGGCCCACGCAACTGATCAGGAGTGCCAGCTCGGTAGTCCCGGAGCCGATGGCCTGGTAGGTGGTCCGCGCCGCCCCTGTGGCGCCGTCGATCAACCGTTCGAAGTTGGCTTTCATCAGGCGCGCGTAGGCACCCTCGGGGATGTCGGCCCCGAATACCAGGCCCTGCGTTTTTTTGTCAATGGCCAGGAACGAGCGGACCACCGGGGATTCGCCGAGCCCGGTGCGCACGCTCAAGGGGAATAGCAGGCCGGTGGCCGGAAGACCTTTCGCCTGTTCGCCCAGGTATTTCTTGTAGAGGTCGAGCGCGGATCGGCCGTCCAGCTCATACAGGACATTCGCACGGGATTTGGTGACGAGCCTTTCAGGGCCAAAAGAGTCCCAGCCGCCCAGGGAACCGAAGCCGACCTTCAGGCGGCGCCCGTACAGGCCCAGCGCGGAGATGGCGCCGTTTTCTGGAACGTTGTTTCTAAATACCAGCGTCCTGCCCAATTTCGTACCATCGCCGGCCAGCCCGCCTGTCAGGGCAACGCCTTCGGGCAGGTGTTTCATCAGTCCGGCCACCAGATCGCTGCCGGTGACTTTGAGCCCATCCGAAAGCACCAGGACATGGGCCAGTTTTTCTTCCACGCCTGTGATCGCGTCGCGGATCGAGCACGGCAAGTTTCGTGCGATCGATTCACCCGCCTGGAAACTGTCGGGCGCCTCGTTCAGGTTGATCTCGACGCTGCGGAATTGGGTGTGCTCGAAACGAATTGCAGTGACGACCAGCGAGTCGTCGGAAACCCGGCTGCCGCAGATTTCTCCGGCGGTGGAACAGCCAACGATTTGTGCGGCCGGATAGTCCCTGCGGACCGCCGCCGTCAGGTGCGGTTGCTCCAGAACAGAGGTAGCACCGAACAGCAGGACCAGCTGGGAGGATGTGGCGAAGGGCCCGGCGGAGGCGGGCGTCCAGCCAAGGGCCTGAGTCCATTTTCTTTGTTCTATGTTCATGGCGGACCGCATGTTCAAACGTTGCCAGGACGATCGGGCCCCGGCGCCGATGCAGCAAGAAGATCACGAGGTTGATCAGATCACCGCCGCCGACCACGGCCTTAGGGCATTTGCTTCACTAGGGAATTTGCTGAATCCTGACAGCAGGTTCGGGTTAACCCGAAAGAGCACAATGCACTCTCCGCATGGTGAAACTCGTCCCGCGGGTTTCACCCTAAAGCGTCAGAGCGCATTCAGTTTGGTGAAAGCCTCTGTTGGTTTGGCGCAAGAACATGTTGGTTTCGCGTCAGAGCAGGGTCAGAGCCGGCACGCAACATCGACTATCGGTCCATGCCGGCCGAGATCCAACACAAGGAGATGACATGGAAGACGATCTGGCTCAGCGCATCGCGAGCCACCCCAAATATCAGGAGCTGAAGGCCAAGCGAACCAGCTTCGGCTGGTGGCTGTCGCTAGCCGGGATGGTGGCCTACTACGGCTTCATCCTGCTGGTCGCCTTCGACAAGCCGCTGCTGGCGCGCAAGATCGGCGGCGGCGTCATGACGCTGGGCATGCCGCTCGGCGTCGCCGTCATCGTCTTCACCATCGTCATCACCTGGGTTTACATCCGGCGCGCGAACAGCGAGTTCGACTCTCTGACCGAGCAGATCGTCAAGGGAGTCGTCAAATGAATTTCGACAAGCAACTCGTGAAAGTGCTGGTCAAGGTGCTGGCCGTGTCCGCGGTCACGGCCATCGGCGTGGGCGCGTATGCGGCTGGCGCCGATCTCGGCCAGGCCACCAAGCAGGCCACCAACTGGACGGCCATCGGCATGTTCGGTATCTTCGTGCTGGCCACGCTGGGTATCACCAAGTGGGCGGCGGCGCGCACCAAGAGCGCGGCCGACTTCTACACCGCGGGCGGCGGCATCACCGGCTTCCAGAACGGCCTGGCGATCGCCGGCGACTACATGTCGGCGGCCTCGTTCCTGGGCATCTCGGGCCTGGTGTTCGCCAACGGCTTCGACGGCCTGATCTTCTCGATCGGCTGGTTGGTCGGCTGGCCCGTGATCACCTTCCTGATGGCCGAGCGGCTGCGC
>DATNBX010000105.1:0-3735 GCA_035571795.1 Ramlibacter sp. | reverse complement strand
GTACAGCCATTTCGTGGGCAAGAGCCGGCCGGATTCATCCGGTATCGATGTCGGCAAGGGCGAAGTGCAGGTCTGGCGCGACACCAAGGCCGTGTTCTCGGCCAAGCTGTCCGATCTGCACCAGGTGTGGGACGCCGTGAGCTGGCAAATCTGCCGGCAAAGAGACAACCCGGCCGGTGCGGACGCGGAGCATGCGGCGGCGGGGGATCCGGGCGATCCTGGGCTGCGCGTGTTGCAGCCCCCGCCCCAACCCTCCCCCGGAGGCGGAGGGGGTAGAGATTTTCTCCCTCCCCTTCCGGGGGAGGGCTGGGGCGGGGGCACATCCCCTGCCATCCACCTCGCCCGCCCGAAAGTCGCCATCCTGCGCGAGCAGGGCGTCAATTCGCATGTCGAGATGGCCTACTGCTTCACCGAGGCGGGCTTCGACGCCTACGACGTGCACATGACCGACCTCCAGACCGGCCGCGCCAGGCTGCAGGACTTCAAGGGCTTCGTCGCTTGCGGTGGGTTCAGCTATGGCGACACATTGGGCGCGGGCATTGGCTGGGCGCGCAGCATCACATTCAATGCGAAGCTCTCCGACCAGTTCCAGGCCTTCTTCGGCCGCGACGACACGTTCGCGCTCGGTGTGTGCAACGGCTGCCAGATGCTGGCCGAACTGGCCGACATCGTTCCGGGCGCGCAGGCCTGGCCGCGCTTCACGACCAATCGCAGCGAGCGTTACGAGGCTCGTTTGTCGCAAGTGGAAGTGCTGCAGTCGCCCAGCCTGTTCTTCGCCGGCATGGCGGGCAGCCGCTTGCCGATCGCCGTCGCGCACGGCGAAGGTTTCGCGAATTTCGATCAGCGCGGCGACCGGCGCGAGGTGATCGCGGCGGTGCGCTTCACCGACAACCATGGCCGGCCTACCGAAGCCTATCCCTTCAACCCGAACGGCAGTCCGGGTGGCCTGACGGCGGTGACGACGGCCGACGGGCGCTTCACGGCGATGATGCCGCACCCCGAGCGCGTGTTCCGCAATATCCAGATGAGCTGGACGTCAGGTGACCGGAGCGCGTTCAGCCCCTGGATGCAGATCTGGCGCAACGCACGGCATTGGGTCGGATAAGGCGGACGATCTCGGGTTGGTCCCGATGCACGGCGGGGAAGGCGAAGCTTCAATGGCCGGATGAACACTCCGCCGGCAGCCGCCACGCGCGAGCTGCAATCGCTGCGCCTGACTGACCCGCTGCGCTGGTTGCGCGCCGGGTGGGGCGACCTGATGGCCGCACCCGGCATTGGCCTGTTCTATGGCCTGAGCTTTTGGCTGCTGGCCGTCATGCTGCAGGCGGTGTTTCACAACATGCCCGAATACACGATTTCCTTCGTCTCGGGGTGCTTCCTGGTGGGACCGTTCCTGGCGATGGGGCTGTACGAGGTGAGCCGCCGGCGCGAGCAGGCCTTGCCGCAAAGCCTGGTCGCTTCGCTCACCTGCTGGAACAAGCACCTTGGCAGCATGGGCCTGCTGGTGCTGGTGCTCCTGCTGCTTGAACTGCTCTGGGGTCGCGCATCGCTGGTGGTGTTCGCAGTGTTCTTCAACACCGCGATGCCGACCACCGCCGGCGTGCTGCAAGCCATATTCAATCCGAAGAACTGGCAGTTCATCGCCATGTACACGCTGGTGGGCGCAGTTTTCGCAGGTCTGGTGTTTTCCACCTGCGTGGTATCCATTCCCATGATCCTGGACCGTGACACCGACGCGGTGTCCGCCGGCCTTGCCAGCATGGAGGCAGTGACCTCGCGCACCGGCACCATGATGTTTTGGGGCATATTGATCGTCGCGCTGGTGCTGGGCGCCCTGATGCTCCCCTGGGCGCTGGGACTGCTGGTGGTTGGACCGTGGCTGGGCCACGCCAGCTGGCATGCTTACCGGGGCTGCTTTGTGTGGCGCGCGCCTGCGGCCGGCTCGCCCGCCTGATCATTCGCCCGAGCCCGGCAGCCCCGGCTAGTTAACGAGCTGGCGCCACCAAGGCACCTTCGATTCCGTGTCGCTGCAGCGCCGCCGCGACGAAGCCCGAAGCCTTCATCTCCTCGACGAATGCTGAGACGTAGCGCGCCCCGGACTCCCGTCCCTTCGGCAGCCCCATCGCCTGCTCGATGACCATGAATCGTCCATCCAGCAGCCGCAGCCCCGGCAGCCGTTTGGCGTCGGCCTGCAATTGCTGTTTGACGCCGGCGGCGACTTCCAGGTTCTGCGCCAGGAACAGGTCCGTTACCGCCGGTGAGGTCGGCGCCTTCACCAACTTGGCGGCCTTGAGTTCGCGGGTCAGGTAAAGGTCGTATGCGCTGCCGTTGCCCACGGCGATCCGGTTGCCGGCACGGTCTACTTCCTCATT
Source organism: Ramlibacter sp. (assembly GCA_035571795.1). Lineage (GTDB taxonomy): Bacteria > Pseudomonadota > Gammaproteobacteria > Burkholderiales > Burkholderiaceae_C > Ramlibacter. The sequence goes on along the minus strand of DATNBX010000105.1, from coordinate 1,363 downwards.
GCGCCTGATCGGCGAGTCATCGCGTACCAGGTACGCACCTTCGATGATGACGTAAGGCGGTGTCTGCAGCATGTCGGCGCCTCGCACCGGGTCGATCGCGACGAAGGCGATGTCCACCTGGGCAGCCTTCGCCGCTTCGACAACCTTGCCGGCCGCATTGAAGGTGACCAGCTCCACCGGCACGCCCAGGCGTTTGCCCAGTTCGCGTGCAAGGTCCACCGACACGCCGCGCGGCTCGCCAGTGGCTGGGTCTTTCGTGGCCAGAATTGGATTGCCAAAGTTGATCGCGGCGCGCAGCTTCCCGGTGGGTGCCAGTTCGGGCACGGGCGCCACCGGCTGCGAGGCGCAGGATGCCAGCAGCACAGCGACGCCGACCGCCGCGGCCAGGTTCTTGAGGCCCAGGGCGGGAAGGTTCAGAACTCCACCTTCTGTCCGGGGTCGATGACGACCATCTGCGTGGGGCTGTTGCCCAGTGCCGCCTTGAATTCCGCGGGCGTGCCCCGCAATAGTGGCGTTGTGCCGTAGTGGATCGGCAGCGCGTACTTGGGTTTGATCCACTCCCGTATGACCATGGCCGCCTCGCTGGGATGCATGACGAAGTGTCCGCCGATCGGAATCATTACCAGGTCGGGGCGGTACATCTCTGCGATCAGCCGCATGTCGCCGAACACTCCGGTATCGCCCGTGTGCCAGATTTTGAAACCGTTCTCCAGCTCGATGATGAAGCCGATGGGCTCGCCGCCCGGGTAGGTCTCGCGCTTGTTTGTGGCGGGGTTGGTCCAGGTCAGCTCCGAATCATGCTCGGCGTGAACCTGCGTGATCTTGATGCCCGGGCCAAGCGGGGTCGCGGTGCCGCCCTTGCCCATGCGCATGGCGAGTTCGGCAGGTACAAGATTGAGCGAGATCAGCGCCGACTGCAGCCCCTGAGGCGAAACGATCGGCGCATTGTTCTTCTTGGCGAGCGCCGGCGCATCCTCGAAATGGTCGAAGTGCGCATGCGTCACCAGAATGAGGTCGACCTTGCCGAGCGCGTCGAGATTCTTGTATGCCGCGGGTGTCTTCGGATTGGTGGTCAGCCAGGGATCGATCACGATGACTTTTCCGCCCGGCGTGGTGATGCGAGTGGCGGACTGGCCGAGCCAGAGGATCTCGGTCTTGCCGGCCATCGGAGTCGTGCCCGCCACTGGGGCCGTGCCGGCCACCGGTGCCGATGGCGGGGCAGTCGTACACGCTGTCGCGAACGCAAGCAAGATAAGCGCCAGTGCGGCTCCGAACATCGAACGGAACGAGGGCATGGATGTCTCCTTGGTTGTTGTTGCCAAGGGATTGAAGCCCGCGGCGGGCCCTGAGTCAATCGGGAGAG
>DATNBX010000104.1:0-3314 GCA_035571795.1 Ramlibacter sp. | reverse complement strand
GCTCCTGGGCTTTCCTGGGATCGTTCCAGACCTGCGGATCTTCCAGCGACGCGTTGACCGTCCTCAGCCGCTCCGACTTGGCATCGAAGTCAAAGATACCCCCGGAGGGCTTGTGTGCGGGCGGCAAGATCGGTGAGCTTGGCGCCGATCTGGTTGATGCGTTCTGGTTCCATGTGTCGAAAATCCTGATTCTGGGCTAACCAAGGATTCTGACACGACATAACCGCTACGCTCCAACACGAAACGCGCCGCCTGCGGCGGACGCGTCCTTGGAACAGGTGGGGGTGGCCCCCGTTATTTAAACGCGCCGAGCTTCGCCTGCGCGCCGCGGTTGCCCATCGTGGCAGCGCGTTGCAGCCAGCGCACCGCCTGCGTCTGGTCGCGCGGGGCGGTGACACCTTCCATGTAGGCGATGCCCAGGAAGTAGCTCATCTCGCCACGCCCATAGCGAATGCCTTCGGCCGTGGCCTTGCCCGAACGCTTCACCACGGCCGGGATATCGCCCTGGCCATTGGCGTAGGCCAGCATCTGCTGGATGGTGGCCGCGAAAAATTCGTCACGCGCCTGGGCCGCCGCTGCCTTGTTGGGCATGGTCGCCACCAGCTCGTTGGCCAGGACCGGCAGGGCTTCGAAGGGCGTCATGCCACCGGCCATGATGGGCGAATACCAGGCGCGCAGCATGACCTTGTCCAGCGGCATCAGGCCATCGGTTTTCCACGGGAAGTAACTCAGCACGGTCTGGCCGGCCGGATGGCCGCGCACGCCCATGACATGCATGGCCTCATGATAGGCACAGCGGCGGGCGTCGCGGGAACGCATCTGCACGACAGCCGAGTCGATTTTGGTTTCGGCGCGGAAGTCCAGGAACGTGACGCAGGGCTGGTTGTCCTCGAGCTGGTTGTCGGGAGTGATCTCGATACTGACGTTGGAAAGATGCTCGGCGTCGGGCTGGTCGCTGACATCGACCAGCTTCAGGCCTGCCTCGGCCGTGACGGCGCGCAATGCTTGCAGTGTGTAATCGCGATGGGCCTGGACATTCACGCCATAGATGCGCACGCGCAATTCGTTTTCCCAGCGCACGATGCGGGTGGGGGTACCGCTCTGGTGCCAGAGTACTTCCCACAGGGTTGCCAGGCCCTGGTCGAACTCATCCGCCATGGCAACGCAGGGCCACAGCAGAGCAAGCAACAGTACCGAACAAAACCTACGCATTCGACACCCCGAACACACTTCGTGACCGGAGTTTGAGGTAGGAGCCGTCCTACGTCCAGTGCTGTTACTTCTTGAGCTTCAGGCCGTGCAGCACAGCGGTAATTTTTCGCAGTTGAAACACTTTTTCTAGGAATCGACGAAGTCCCGCTCTAGGAATCCACGAAGTCCTGCAGCAACTGGGCAAGCCGGTCCGGCTGGTCGTGGTGCAGCATGTGCCCGGCGTCCTGGACCACCGCACGGCGGCAATCGGGCACCGACTTCAGGCGTTCGTGGAACTCGTCCAGGGTGTACTTCCCCTGCCACCAGCGCGCCAGGTTGTTGTCGCTGGCTTCCACCACCAAGGTCGGCGCCGAGATCGACCGGAACATTTCCAGCACCTCGTCGACGCGATACAGCTGGGCATTGGTGATCTTGTGCGCGGGGTTGCCCAGGATGCGCCACATCCCGTCCGCATCGGGCTTGGCCCATTGCCGCGCGAGCCAGTCGGCCTTGTCCTGCGTCAGGCGCTTGTTGGTCTTCATGAGGCGGCTGGCCACACCCGCGGCCGACTCATAGCGTTTGAGCGCCATTTCGCCGCGGTGCAGCGCCTTGAGTTCGTCCATCCAGCGCGCGTAACGCTTGGGCGCTTGGGCCGGCCGCGTAGCGGGCATGCCGAAGCCCTCGAGGTTGACAAGCCGGCGCACGCGGTGGGGCCGCGTACCCGCATACAGCATGACGACATTGCCGCCCATGCTATGGCCCACGAGATGGACCGGCGCTTCAGGCGAATAGTGGTCGAGAAGGAAGTCCAGGTCGGCCAGGTAGTCGGGGTACCAGTAGTTGTCGGCGTCCGGCCAGTACTTGGCCCCCACGCTTCGCTGCCCCCCGAGGGGGCCGTCGGCATCTAGGGGCGGCCCGTCGATGCCGGTCAGGCCGTAGCCGCGCCAGTCGGGCGCGACGACGTAATGATCGTGCGCGAACGCATCCACGATGAACTGGTAGGACGCGGCCACGTCCATCCACCCGTGCACCATCACCAGCGGAACCTTGTCCGGCGCGGGCTCGCCCCAGACCAGCACGTGGTAGGTGAGGTTGCGGATGGGGAGATACTCGCTGCGGGAGAGTCGCTTGACTTGGTACATTGCCACGCATCATAAGGAGCCGCCTCATGGCCGTCAGTCAACGCAGGGACAACTACGCAAGCATGCACGCCGCTTTCGGCTGGCAGGTGCCCGAGTACTTCAACATCGCGCAGGCCTGCTGCACGCGCTGGGCCCAGCGCCCCGACGCGATCGAACGGACGGCCATCCGCGCGCATGGCGCCGACAGCGGCGCCGAATACCTTTCCTATCTGGAACTGCAGGCTCGCGCCAATGCGCTGAGCCATCTGCTCGCGCGGCTGGGCGTGCAACGCGGCGACCGCGTTGCGATCGTGATGCCGCAACGGTTCGAGACGGCGATTGCCTACATGGCCGTCTTCCAGATGGGCGCGGTGGCGATGCCGCTGTCGATCTTGTTCGGCCCCGATGCGCTCGAATACCGTTTGCAGGACAGCGACGCCGTGGCGGCGCTGTGCGACGAAAGCTCCATAGCCAACCTGCTCGCGGTGCGCGGCCGGTGCCCCGCCTTGCGCACGCTCATCGGTGTCGGCGCCGCCGCGCCCCAGGCCGACCAGGGCTACGAAAGCGAACTGGCCAAACAGCCGACCGCCTTCGCTCCCGTCCAGACCAAGGCGGACGAAGGGGCGGTGCTGATCTACACGAGCGGCACCACCGGCCCGCCCAAGGGCGCCTTCATCCCGCACCGCGCGCTGATCGGCAACCTGTCCGGCTTCGTGTGCAGCCAGAACTGGTTCGGTTTCGCCCCGGGCACAAGCATGACCACTCCCTCCCCCGCGCGGGGGAGGGCTGGGGTGGGGGCGGGCATGAAAAGGGCAGAGCCCAGTCTGCCGGCGCCAGAAACGCAAAGCGTTTTCTGGTCTCCGGCGGACTGGGCCTGGACCGGCGGTTTGATGGACGCTTTGCTGCCCACGCTCTACTTCGGCCGGCCGATCGTCGCCTACAACGGGCGCTTCAGTCCCGAGCTGGCACTGACGCTGATGCAGGAGCACGGCGTGACGCACA
>DATNBX010000103.1:0-4852 GCA_035571795.1 Ramlibacter sp. | reverse complement strand
CTGCCGCTGGCCGGCACGCTGGAGATCAACGAGACCAAGAGCGGCCGCAAGACCGAAACGCTGCACACGTTTTACCGGCTCGATGACGGGTCGTACCTGGCGTTTTTCGAAGCTCCCGACATGCCCTTCGAGTTCAAGGCGCAGCATGACTTCGACCTGCACATCGCGCTGGAGGTGGATGAGGCGGCGCTGCACGCGATGCTGGCTCGGGGCAGGAGCCTGGGCATCGATACGCGCGGCGTATCCGAGCATGGTTTCATCCACTCGATCTACTTTCGCGACCCTAACGGCTACGTCATCGAGCTCACCAGCAAGCTGCCGGGCCACGACGAGGCGATGAACCCCGCCGCCAACGGCGCGCGGGCCAAGCTCGATGCCTGGCAGGCGGCCAAGCAAGAGAGACACTGAGTTTCGCGCCGCCACGGGCCGTCCCAGGGCGCGCCGGGCGCAGCGGCCGCGCAGGTATCATCCTGCGCATCTCCTCCTGCCCGTAGCTCAGTTGGATAGAGCACCGGCCTTCTAAGCCGGTTGTCGGGGGTTCGATTCCCTCCGGGCAGGCCAAATCAGGCCGCCCCGTTGATCGTGCGCTTCAGTGCCGCTCGTACTGCGTCTTGCCGAACAGGATTTCGCGCTCCTTCTCGCCGGTGATCGGGCGGCGGAATTCCCCCAGCACTTTCACGCCGCGCTGCACCGCGGGTCGCTCGGCCATCTTGTTGAACCAATCGCGCAGGAACGGATACTCGTCCAGCACGATGCCTTGCCTTTCCCAGTTGCGCAGCCAGGGGAAGGTGGCGATGTCCGCGATCGAATAGTCGGCGCCGCCGAGATATTGGTTTTGCGACAGGCGCCCATCGATCACGCAATAGATGCGCTTGGCTTCGCTGGTATAGCGATTGACGGCGTACTCGAGTTTTTCGGGGGCGTACAGCCGGAAGTGATGGTTCTGGCCCAGCATCGGGCCGACGGTTCCCATCTGGAACATCAGCCACTGCAGGACATCGTATTTCGCGCGATCGGTTTGCGGCAGGAACTTGCCGGTCTTGGTGGCAAGATAAACCAGGATCGCGCCCGATTCGAACAGCGATATGGGCTTTCCATCCGGCCCTTGCGGGTCGGTGATGGCGGGTATCTTGTTGTTGGGACTGATCTTGAGGAACTCGGGCTTGAACTGGTCGCCGGCGCCGATGTTGACGGGAATGGCGCGGTACTCCAGGCCGCACTCCTCCAGCATGATGTGGACCTTGTGCCCGTTGGGCGTCGGCCAGGAGAAAACGTCGATCACGGGGGATCCTTCCGGTTGGTTCGCTAATAATGCAACTTTAGGTGAAACGCCGGAATCATGTTCGATCGCATCAAGAAGGCTTTCTCGTCCAAGCTTCCCCAGGAAGCCGGCGCGTCGGTGGCGCCCAATTCACAGCTGGCCCAGGGGCCCGTGTCCGAATGGGCAGCAACGCAGGGCTTCGGTTTTTCGGTCGACGGCAGCGGCCAGGCCATCAACCTCGAAGGCGACGTCAACGGCAAGCCCTGGCGCATTCAGCTGGGAAGCCCCTCGCGCGCGTACATCCGCGGTGAAGAGGTCAGGGCGCGCGCCGAACTGGGCATCGACGGCGACGTGGCCGTGCTGGTGATGAACCGGCCGCTGAAGGAGGCGCTGGAAAAGCAGGCTTACCAGATCTATACCGACAGCGTGCAGACATCGGCGGACCCGCGCCTGCCCGAGGAAATGCGCTGGCTTGCCATGTACGATGAAGTCGGCTGGGATGCCCTGCCGCGCGCGTTCTGGGACCGCTACGGGGTGCTGACGGACCAGAAGGAAAACGCGGTCGCGTGGATCGATCCAGCACTGGCCCACCTGATGCTGGACTGGCCGGAGGCCGCGACCGGGGCCCAGGTGCCGTTCATGATGATGTTGCTGCGCGGCAAGGCCTACCTGCGCATGGAGTACACGCCGGCCGAACTGGCCACGCTGCAGCACGCGGCGCTGATTTTCACCAGTGCCTGCGATGCCGCAATGGACGGGCTGACCCGCGACCTGACCGCTACCGGGGTGTGACCGCCGCCTCGCGGGTGGACACGCCGTACTTGCCCAGCTCCCATTTCGCGATGGCGTTGCGATGCACTTCGTCCGGGCCGTCCGCGAAGCGCAGCGTGCGTGCCGCGGCATAGGAGTGCGCCAGCGGGAAGTCACCGCAAACGCCGCCGCCGCCGTGCACCTGGATGGCCCAGTCGAGCACCTGCAGCGCCATGTTCGGGGCCACCACCTTGATCATCGCGATGTCGTTTTTGGCTACCTTGTTGCCAGCCACGTCCATCAGCCAGGCTGCCTTGAGCGTCAGCAGGCGCGCCATGTCGATCCTGCAGCGGGCTTCGGCGATGCGCTCCTGGGTCACGGTCTGCTGCGCCACGGTCTTGCCGAACGCCACGCGCGAGCTGGCGCGCTTGCACATCAGCTCGAGCGCGCGCTCCGCCAGGCCGATCAGGCGCATGCAGTGATGGATGCGCCCCGGGCCCAGGCGGCCCTGGGCGATCTCGAAGCCGCGACCCTCACCCAGCAGGATGTTGGAGGCGGGCACGCGCACGTTCTCGAAGTACACCTCGGCGTGGCCATGCGGGGCGTCGTCGTAACCGAACACGGTCAGCGCCCGCGCGATCCGGATGCCCTTGGTGTCGGCCGGCACGATGATCATGCTTTGCTGCGAGTGGCGCGGCGCCTGCGGATCGGTCTTGCCCATCGTGATGAAGACCGCGCAGCGGGGATCCATCGCGCCGGACGTCCACCATTTGTGCCCGTTGATCACGTAGTCGTCGCCCTGCCGCTCGATCCGGGTGCAGATGTTGGTCGCGTCCGACGATGCGACCTCCGGTTCGGTCATCGCGAAAGCCGAACGGATTTGCCCTTCCAGCAACGGCTTGAGCCAGCGCGCCTTGATTTCATCCGAGCCGTAGCGCGCGATGGTTTCCATGTTGCCGGTGTCGGGGGCCGAGCAGTTGAAGACCTCGCTGGACCACATCACGCGGCCCATGATTTCCGCCAGCGGCGCATATTCCTGGTTGGTGAGACCGGCGCCCTCGTAACCGGATGCCGAAGAGCTGTCCACCGGCAGGAACAGGTTCCACAAGCCGGCGGCGCGGGCCTTGGGCTTGAGCTTCTCGATGGTCTGCAGCGCGCTCCAGCGCTTGCCGGCCTTGGTGTTGGCTTCCAGCTCATGGTGACAGTCCACCTCCGCCGGGTAGATGTAATCGTCCATGAACTTCAGCAGCTTGGCCTGGAGTTCCTTGGTTTTCGGCGAGTATTCAAAATCCATAGTGGTTCCTTGGGTAATGCGTTGGGAGTGATCAGGCCTGTTCCACGAACTGCCAGGCCAGCGCGGCCATCGGCCGGGCACTGGCGCCGGAGCTCGCGGCCTGCGCGCTGGAGGCGGTGCCGGCTTCCACGCGCTTGGCAATACCTTGCAATATCGCGGCGATGCGAAACATGTTGTAGGCCATGTAGAAGTTCCAATCCGATTTCAGCGACTGGACATTAGCGAGCCCGGTGCGTTCGCAGTAGCGCCGGATGTATTCGTCCTGGGAAGGTATGCCCAGCGCCGCGTGGTCGAGTCCGCCGATGCCGCGAAACGACCCGTGCGGAATGTTCCAGGCCATGCAGTGGTAGCTGAAATCCGCCAGCGGATGGCCCAGCGTCGACAGCTCCCAATCGAGTACCGCGATCACGCGCGGCTCGTCGGGGTGGAACATCAGGTTGTCCAGGCGATAGTCGCCGTGGACGATGGATACCATACGGTCGTCGCGCGCGGCCGCCGGGATGTGGGCCGGCAGCCACTCCACCAGCTTCTCCATTTCGGGAATCGGCTGGCTCATGGGGCCGGCGCCGTCGGTCGATGCCTTGTATTGCTTGCTCCAGCGGCCGATCTGGCGGTCGAAGTAATTGCCGGGCTTGCCGTAGTTCGCCAGGCCGCGCTCTGCGAACTTCACCGTATGCAGCGCCGAGATCACCCGATTCATCTCGTCGTAGATCTCGGCGCGTTGCGTGGCCGTCATGCCGGGCAGAGCCTGGTCCCACAGCACTCGGCCCTGCATGAACTCCATGATGTAGAACGCCCGGCCGATCACCGATTCATCCTCGCACAGGCAGTACATGCGCGGTACCGGTACGTCGGTGCCCGCCAGTCCGCGCATCACGGCAAACTCACGCTCGACCGCATGCGCCGACGGCAGCAGCCTGGCCACCGGGCCGGGCTTGGCGCGCATGACATAGCTCTGGCTGGGAGTGACCAGCTTGTAGGTCGGATTGGACTGTCCGCCCTTGAACATTTCCACCGTGAGTGGGCCGCCGGCGAATCCTTCCAGGTTCTGCTCCAGCCAGGCGGTGAGGGCGGCGGTGTCGAAAGCGTGCTTGTCTGAAACCGGCCGGGTTCCGATGAAGTGGTCGAATTCGCTCAAGACGCCTGCCTCAGTTGTCCGCTTCGATGATGCGCATCAGCGCGTCGCGGTTGCGCACCACCAGTCCGCCCGGCTCGATGCGGATCACGTCGTCGCGCTCCATCGCCTTGAGTTCCTGGTTGACCCGTTGGCGCGAAGCGCCCAGCAGTTGCGCCAGTTCCTCCTGTGCCAATTGCAGCCCGATGCGCACCTCGCGCCCGTCCGACAGCGATGGCACGCCGTAGCTGCGCACCAGGTGCGTGAGCTGCTTGGCGAGGCGGGCCCGCAGGGGCAGGGTGTTGAGGTCCTCGACCAGGCCGAACAGCTGCCGGATGCGCCGCGCATGCAGCCGCAGCAGGGCCTCGTAAAGCTCCACGTGCTGGCTGAGGATCTTGCGCAGATCGCCCCGCGCCACGCACAGGATGGTGGT
>DATNBX010000102.1:0-7689 GCA_035571795.1 Ramlibacter sp. | reverse complement strand
GGCATCGAAACCTGGCGCTGCCTGATGCTGCTGGCGATCGAGAATTCGATCTCGGCGCAACGGGTGTCGCGCATCATCGGGATGGACAAGGCCTCGGTCAGCCGCTGCTTCAAGCGCATGCAGGAGCGAGGGCTGATCACGATGGCCCTGGACGATGCGGACGGGCGCCTGCGCATCGCCAAGCTCACCGCCAAGGGCCGCAAGCTGCACGACCAGATGATCGGGATTGCGCTCGAGCGCGAGCGCGCACTGGTGGAAGTGCTCAAGCCGGACGAGCTCGAGACGCTGATCGCCCTGCTCCAGCGGCTGAACAAGAACCTGCCCGCCGTCGAAGCGGCCACCGAGCGCTACGTGGCCCAGCGCTTCCCGAAAGCGGCCGGGCGGCGCCGCGCCGTTTCGGCGCAGGACGCTGGCGAGTAAGCTGGGAATCGCCCGGAGCGGCGCGCCGCACCGACCGGGCGGCTTAACCGACTAACCCGCTGGAGCAATTAGTTGACAAGCCAACCATATACGGCTACTGTGATGTCCACTCGAAGCCCATTACGCGAGGCGCGCCGCCTCGCCTGCAGGAGACAACCCCATGAGTGACTGGACCGATGAAGAGCGCCAACTCGTCGAATGGATGGCGGACATGAATGAGGACGATGCGCTCGCGGCTGCGAAGCGCATGCTTCTGGAGGAAGGCAAGGACCCGGTGCGGGTCCTGGAACTGTGCCGGCAGGCGATGGACCTGGTCGGCAAGCGCTTCGAGGAGGGCGAATACTTCCTGCCCGAACTGGTGCTGGCCGGCGAGATGCTCGATTCCATCAGCGCCATCGCCAAACCCCTGATCAAGTCCAAGCCGGGCGAGGAAACGAGGAAGCTCGGCAAAGTGCTGATCGGCACGGTGCACGGCGACCTGCACGACATCGGCAAGAACATCGTGAGCTTCATGCTCGACATCAACGGTTTCGAGGTCAAGGACATCGGCATCGACGTGCCGATCCAGAACTTCCTGGGCGCGATCGACGAGTTCAAGCCCGACGTGGTAGGGCTCTCCGGCTTCCTGACGCTGGCCTTCGATTCGATGAAGGAAACCATCGAGGCGATCGACCGTGAAGGGCGGCGCAAGGGACTGAAGATCATGATCGGCGGCGGGCAGATCGACGAGACGGTGCGCGCCTATACCGGCGCCGATGCTTTCGGCTGCAACGCGGTCGAAGCGGTGAACCTGTGCAAGAACTGGATGGGGGCAGCGGCGTGAACGTTCCGCCGGAGCAGACGGTGGTCGCCAAGGCGGCCTATGACGCGCGGTGGCAGCGCGTCATGGACTGCGTCGCGCTGAAGCAGCCCGATCGCATGCCGGTGGCCATGTACGCAACCTTCTGGATGGGCAAGTACGCCGGCGTCAACTGCCGCGAGCTGATGTACGACTACGAGTTGACCAAGCAGGTCGCCGAGCGCGCGGTGCTCGAGTTCGATCCGGACGTCTACAGCACTTTGCTGCTGTCGACCACCTCGGGGCCGACACTGGAGGCCCTGGGCTACAAGCAATTGCAATGGCCCGGCCACGGGGTCGGCGACAACCAGCCTTTCCAGTACCTCGACCGCGAGTACATGAAGGCCGACGAGTACGACGACTTCCTGTTCGATCCGACCGGCTACTACCTGCACACATACCTGCCGCGGGTGGCCAGCGCTTTCGAGGGCTTCGAGGATCTGCCGGTCTTCCCGGGCCTGCATTATTTCCGGCTGGTCGCCGGCATCCGCAGTTTCGCCAAGCCACGGGTGCGCGAAGCGCTGGAAAAAGTCATCAAGGCAGCCGAGGAAGCCCATCGCTTCATGCAGCACCACGTGGCGTTCACGGACCGCATGACCCAGCTTGGCTATCCGCTCACCAACGGCTCCGCGGCCGTCTCGCCTTACGACTTCATCGCCGACTATTTTCGCGGCGCCCGCGGCATGATGACCGACATCTACCGCAACCGGGACAAGCTGCTGCAGATGCTCGACAAGGCGTCGACCTTCCTGCTGCGCATGACGGTCGCCAATGCCAAGGGTTCGGGCAATCCGATCGTGTTCATCCCGATCCACTGGGCGCCCGACGCCTTCATGTCGGACAAACAGTTCCGCGAGTTCTGGTGGCCGCCATTTCGCAAGATGCTGATCGGCCTGATCGACGCCGGGCTGATCCCGATGCCATTGTGGGAGGCCGATTGCACCAAGCGGCTGGAGATCATCAAGGACGTGCCGGCCGGCAAGTGCATCTACTGGTTCGAGCGCACCGATATGGTCAAGGCTTTCGAAGTCCTTGGCGATGTGGTCGCGCTGCGCGGCAACCTGTCGCCTTCGCTGATGACGACCGGCCAGCCGCATGAAGTCGACGCGGCCGTGAAGCATCTGGCCGAAAACGTTTTCCACAAGGGCGGCAAGCTGATCCTGGACTGCGCGTTCGGCATTCCGGATGAAACCCCGGTGGCCAACGTGCGGGCCATGTTCGACGCGGCCCGCAAATACGCCGGTTGAGGAAAACACAGTGGCAGTCGCCCGCGGCTTCGACATCCTGCGCCACGCGCGGACTGCGCCGCTGAGCGGTCGGCCTTCGGCTGCGCGCACGCGCTTGCGCGCCCAGGCGCTGGCCATGGCGCGCGCCGACAAGCTGGTCCACGCCGCGTACGGCTATCGCATCGTGCCCCTGGACGCCCCGGCGGCGCCGGTCCTGACCGTGGGCGGCGAGTCGCTGGAGGCCCCCTGGCTGTTGCCGGCCACGGGCCAGCTCACCGCGCTGGCCTGCTGCGCGTGCACCCTGGGCCTGAGCTTCGAGCGGCGCGTGAGTGAGTTATTCGCGCAGCGCCAGATGTCGCTCGCGATGGCGCTGCACGAACTGGGCAACGAGTTGCTGTTCGACATCTCGCGTCGCGCCCAGGATCGAATCCAGGCGGAGGTCAGCCGCAGCAGCCTCACCATGAGCGGCGAGCTGCGCGCCGGCGATCCCGGCCTGGCGCTTCAGGCGCAGGGTGCGGTGCTGCGCCTGGCCGGCGCCGACAGCATCGGCATCAGCCTGAGCGAGGGCTTCGTCATGCATCCGCTCAAGTCCACGTCGATGGTGCTGGGAGTGGGCGTCGACCTGCCCGCAAGCTCCTGGTCGCGCTGCGACACGTGCAACTCGCGCGAGAAATGCGGCGTACGTGCACGGGCGCTTGCCGCGGCCGCGGCGACTTGACCCGGGGCCGGCTTTTCGCCCCTGCGAAGCCCTCGACCATGACCCAGAACCCAAGCACCGCCGCCGTCCCGCCGGGACACAGCGTGCGATTCGCGCATCTGGATCGCGTCATCACGGCGCAGGCCGGCGACACCTTGTTCCAGAGCGCGCGCCGCAATGGCGTGCGGATCGTCGGCGCCTGCGGCGGGCGCGGCACCTGCGGCACCTGCTCGGTCCACGTCGTCGATGGCCAGGTCGAACACAGCCCCCATAGCGCTTCCAGCGGCGACGCGGTCGCGACGCGAGCGGGACGCAGCAAGTGGCAACGGGCCTGCCAGCTGCGCGCCTTGTCGGACTGCACGGTCGAGATTGCGCCGCGCTCGTTGGCGGCGGTGGTTCGAGCGGACGTAGCGGGCAACGCGAGTGGCGAGCCATTACCGCTGGACCCGCTGGTCAGAAGCGTGAACCTGACCCTGACGCCGGCCAGCCTGGCCGATCCCGGCAGCGATGTCGAGCGGTTGCGCCGCGCCCTGCCCGGCTGCGACTTGCGCCTGGACCTGGCGGCACTGCGGCAGCTGCCCGCTGTCCTGCGCGCCGGTTCCTGGTCGCTCGCCGCACGGCTGCGTGGCGATGAGCTGGTCGGCGTTGCCGCCACGGGCAGCCCGACTCTGGGCCTGGGAATCGACCTGGGTACCACCAACGTGGCGGCTTTCCTGATCGACCTGAAAAGCGGGCAGCGCGTGGCCAGCCTCGCGATCGAGAACCCGCAGGTCGCCTGGGGCGCCGACGTGATCACCCGGGTCAATCATGCGGTGACGCCGGGCGGCGGCGAGGAGTTGCGCGAAGCGGCGATCACGGCACTGAACGCGCTGGCCCATGACCTCTGCCAGGCCGTGGACAGCGCACCCGAGGACATCGTCGACGTGGTGGTCTGCGGCAACACGGCGATGCAGCACTTGCTGCTCGGGCTGCCGGTGTTCCAGCTTGGCCGCGCGCCGTTTGTCGCAGCCGTTAGCCAGGGCATGGAAGTCAAGGCCCGGGAGCTGGGCCTGGCGATTTGCCCGGGCGCCTATGTCCACATCGCGCCCAACGTTGGCGGCTTCGTCGGCGGCGACCATGTCACCGCGCTGCTGGCGACGCAAGATCTCTGGGCCGGCGACAAGACCAGCCTGGTCATGGACATCGGGACCAACACCGAGATCTCGCTCATTCACAAGGGACAGATTCTCAGCGCCTCATGCCCTTCGGGGCCAGCGTTGGAGGGCGGCCACATCTCGTGCGGCATGCGCGCGGCCGAAGGCGCGATCGAACGCGTTGGCCTGGGCTCGGATGGCTCGCTCACGATCAAGGTGATCGGCAAGAAGACACCGGTTGGTTTGTGCGGTTCCGGCGTGCTGGACGTGATGGCCACGATGCATCGCGCCGGCATGGTCGACGGCCGCGGGCGCCTCAGCGCAGGCCACCCGCTGGTGACCGAGCGCGGCGGCAAGCGGCTCGCCCAGCTAGCCGAGGGCGTGAGCTTCAGCCAGGACGACGTGCGGGCAGTTCAGCTCGCCAAAGCCGCGGTCCGCGCCGGCGTCGAGCTGCTGCTGCGCCTGGCCGGCCTGCAGGCCGGCGATATCGAGCAGTTCATCATTGCCGGCGCGTTCGGCGCCTACATCGACGTCCAGAGCGGCATCGATACCGGCCTGTTCCCCACGCTGCCGATCGCGCGCTTTGCACAGGTGGGCAACGCCGCCGGTCTGGGGGTACAGCAAATGCTCGCCTCGGGCCGGGCGCGGCGCGATGCTGGCGAACTCGCCGCCCGCTGCCGCTATGTGGAGCTCAGCACCCAGGCTGGATTCCAGAAAACGTTCCTGCAGCACATCGGATTCAACAGTTCAACGAAAACAACACCGTGACCGCATCCCAGAATTTCAATATCAAGATCATCGGCGAGCGCATCAACCCGGGCTTCAAGAGCACGCGGGCCTTGTTCGACCACTCGGACCTGCCGGGCATCCAGGCGTTGGCTGTGAAACAAGCCGAAGCCGGGGCGTCCTACCTGAACGTGAACATCGGCGCGCGCGCGATGACCGACACGGCTTTCCTGACTGAGGTGATTCAGGCGATCCAGGCGGTGGTGACGCTGCCGCTGTCGTTCGACGTGCCCAGCCTGCAGGCCCATGAGCTGTGCCTGCAAACCTACGACCAGGCGCGCGCCGGCGGCGCCCGGCCCATCATCAATTCGGTCACCGAGCACCGCTGGGGCGCGATGAGCCTGTACCAACAGCGCCCATTCAAGGTGATCGTGATGGCGTCCGAGCGTGTCGAGGACGGCGTAGCCAAGAACAACAAGAGCGCCGCCGACATTGCCGGCACCGCCAAACGCGCGGCGCTGCGCCTGCGTGAGGACCATGGGATGGCGCTGGACGACATCATCATCGACCTGTCGGTGTCGGCCATCATCGCCGACACCGAAGGCCTGAACCGCGGCACGCTGGAGGCGGTCAAGCTGATCGGCAGCGACCCGCAGCTGAAGGGCCTGCACATGATGGGCGGGCTGTCCAACATCGGCCAGCAGTTGCCGCCGAAAGCCGCCGACGGCTCGGACCTGAAGCACCAGCTGGAAAACGCCTTCCTCACGCTGGCCGTGCCGCACGGTTTCGACATCGTCCTGGGCACACCGTGGCGCGGCTACGTCCCGCTGCCCGAAGACAACTATGTGCTGAAGGCCTACCAGAACTTCCTGGAACAGACCGGCAGCAACGCACTGCGCGCCGTGCGCAAGCTGTACAAGGCATGAACCCGCCAAACGCGTTCGCCCTGGTCGTCGACGAATGGTTCGACGGCGAGCAGCGGCATCCGGACCGCACCACGATGAAGATCGTGGACGGCCGGCTGGCCGAGGTGGCGGCGGGCGACCATGGAGCCGCGTTGATGCAGCAGGGTTGGGAGGTGGAACGCATCCCCTTCCTGATGCCGGGGCTGGTCGATGCGCATGTCCACCTGTTCCTCGACGGCGCAGCGACCGACTCCAAGGTCCGATCCGAGCACCTCAAGCAGCCGCTCGGCCCGCTGACCGAAGCGGGGCGCCGTGCCGCCGCCCAGGCGCTCATCCATGGCGTGACCCTGGTGCGCGACGGCGGCGACCGCCACGGCATCAACCACCGGCTGCGCGCTGAAGCACGCCGTCCCGGCAGCAGGCTGGCGCAGGTGCGCTCGGTCGGCCTGGGCGTCAAGCGCGCCAAACGCTACGGCGCCTTCATGGCCACCGATGTCGGCGACGACGACAGCATTCGCAGTTCGGTACGCGAACTGGCCCGTGACAACGACGAAATCAAGCTGATCCTCACCGGCATCATCGACTTCGACGCCGGCGCGGTGACGGACGAGCCCCAGTTCACCCTC
This sequence comes from Ramlibacter sp., assembly GCA_035571795.1. Lineage (GTDB taxonomy): Bacteria > Pseudomonadota > Gammaproteobacteria > Burkholderiales > Burkholderiaceae_C > Ramlibacter. The sequence continues at coordinate 1,118 of DATNBX010000102.1, read as the reverse complement.
GACGAGGCCCGCAGCGTGGTCGAGACGGCGCATGCCGCCGGCCGCAAGGTGATGACCCATTGCAGCGGGCTCAAGGGCCTGGCGGTGGCCGCCGGTGCCGGCGTCGATTCGATCGAGCATGGCTTCTTCATGGATCGCGCCACGCTGGCGCTGATGCGCGACAAGAACCTGGCCTGGACGCCCACCTTCTGCCCGGTGCATTTCCAGTGGGCCCACCCGGAGGCGGCGGGCTGGTCGGCACAGACAGTGGGCAACCTGCGCCGCATCCTCGATGCGCACGCCGAACATCTCCTGCTGGCGCATCGCATGGACGTGCGCCTGCTGCTCGGCACCGATGCCGGCAGCATGGGAGCCAGGCACGGCATGGCGGTGTTCGAAGAGATCGAACGCTTCCTGGAAGCGGGGCTGCCGTTGGCGGCGGTGCTGCGCGCGGCCACTTCCCAGCCGCGCCGCCACTTCGCCGATCCGCACCCGCTGCTGGCGGCCGGTGCGGTGTTCGAGGCCGTCCAATTTGCGGCATCACCCTTCGCCGACGCGCAAATGCTGCGCCGGCCGCAGCGGATCTGGGCGCCCTCGATGCGTGCGGCGCAACCGTCGGGCCACTAGGGCCTGTGTCAAGGCACGCCACCATGTACAGCGCCCGCCTCTGGTCCGTCCGTCATGCGCGTGGCCTGCGGCGCCTGTACGTGTTCTTCTCCAAGCTGGCGCCGGCCCTGGCCCCGCTGGTGCGGTGGCTCGGCAACCGGCGCACGGAAGCGCTGCTGCAGCCGATCGAGCGCGCGGCCAAGGGCTTCATGTTCGACTGCCGCACCTGCGGACAGTGCGTGCTGTCGGCCACTGGGATGGCGTGTCCGATGAACTGCCCCAAGCAGATGCGCAACGGACCGTGTGGCGGCGTGCGCGATGACGGAAATTGCGAGGTCGACCCGCGGATGCGCTGCGTCTGGCTCGAAGCCACCGAGGGCACCAAGCGCATCGCCACCGACCACCAGGCCCATCCGACGCCGCTGCTGGCCGCCATCGATACCCGCAACGCGGGCCGTTCCACCTGGATGCGCGTGATCAAGGGCGATTCCGAACCGGCCTTCCAGCCGCCGGTGGGCGAGCGCGTCACGCCT
>DATNBX010000101.1:0-17952 GCA_035571795.1 Ramlibacter sp. | reverse complement strand
CTGCAAAGCGTGGAGCGGGACCGGCCGCGCCTGCCGGCATCGGACCTGGAAGCTCGGGTGGCCAGGAATCGGCGGAAGCGGGAAGCTTAAAATCTCGCTGTTTTACCCGGACGAAAAGGAAGCACCCATGATCGCACCCCCCTCGATGGCCGACCGCGACGGCAAGATCTGGATGGACGGCGAGCTGGTGGAGTGGCGCGACGCCAAGATCCACGTGCTCACGCACACCTTGCACTACGGCTGCGGCGTGTTCGAGGGCGTACGCGCCTACAACACCGTCAATGGCACGGCCGTTTTCCGCCTGAAAGAGCATACCGACCGCCTTTTCAACAGCGCCAAGATCCTGCGAATGGCCATCCCCTTCTCCAAGGAGCAGGTCAACGAGGTGCAGAAGCAGGTGGTGCGCGCCAACAAGCTGGAGAGCTGCTACATCCGGCCGCTGTCCTGGATCGGCTCGCAGAAGCTGGGCGTCAGCCCGCGCGGCAACCAGATCCACCTGATGGTGGCGGCGTGGGCCTGGGGCGCTTACCTGGGCGAGGAAGGCATGCAGCGGGGCATCCGCATCAAGACTTCCAGCTACACGCGGCACCACGTGAACATCACGATGACGCAGGCGAAGGCGGTGAGCAACTACACCAATTCGATCCTCGCGAACATGGAAGCGCTGGACGACGGCTACGACGAGGCGCTCCTGCTGGACAGCTCCGGGTTCGTGAGCGAAGGCGCCGGCGAGAACATCTTCGTCATCAAGGACGGCGTGATCTACACGCCCGACCTGTCGGCCGGGGCCTTGAACGGCATCACGCGCAATACCGTATTCCACATCTGCGGCGACCTCGGTATCCAGATCGTGCAGAAGCGCATCACCCGCGACGAGGTCTACATCGCCGACGAGGCATTCTTCACGGGAACCGCCGCCGAGGTGACGCCGATCCGCGAAGTCGACCGCGTCGAGATCGGCGCCGGCTCGCGCGGCCCGCTTACCGAGAAAATCCAGAGCGCCTTCTTCGACATCGTCAATGGCCGCAATCCCAAGTACGCCCATTGGCTGACCAAGGTTTGAACATGACATCTGCCAGTCCCGTGAAAAAAGACGCCGTCGTCGAACTGACAGCGCGCGACCTCAACGCCAACGGCGGCGTGTTTTGCCCCAGCCCGAGTGCCGGCATGAAGCTGTGGAACTCGCATCCGCGCATCTACCTGGACGTCGCCCGCACCGGCGAGGCCAAGTGCGCCTATTGCGGCACCGTCTACAAGCTGAGAGACGGCGAGCACTTCGGTGGTGGGCATTGACAGCCGTCATTGCGGCCCTGCAATCCACGGTTGGCACGCCCACATGGATGCCGGATCGCATCCGGCATGACAGCCCTTGACAAGATCTCTCGTCATCGCGCCGCAATGGATCGGCGACGCGGTGATGACCGAGCCGTTGCTGCGCCGGCTTGCAGCGCGCGGTGAACGGCTGACAGTGGGCGCGCTGCCTTGGGTGGCGCCGGTCTACCGGGCGATGCCGCAAGTGGATGAAATCATCGAGTTTCCGTTTCAGCATGGCGGCCTGCAGTTCAAGGCCCGGCGTGCGATCGCGAGGCAGGTCGAAGGCCTTTTCGACACGGCTTATGTCCTGCCCAATTCGCTCAAGAGCGCGCTGCTGCCGTTCCTCGCGAGCATTCCCAAGCGGGTGGGCTACCTGGGAGAAGCCCGGGTCGGCCTGCTGACGCATCGGCTGAGGAACCCCGGCGACAAGATGCCGATGGTCGCCTTCTACTCGGCGCTCAGCGGCGACAAGGACGATCTGGCAAACGACCGGCCGCGGTTGCAGTTGCCCCCCGCTCAAATCGACGCCGCACTGGCCGCGCTGGAACTGCAGCCGGGTGGTTATTGCGTTTTTGCGCCGGGCGCCGAATACGGGCCGGCCAAGCGCTGGCCGGCCATCCACTACGCCGAACTCGCGCGCATGCTCGACCGGCCCGCCGTCCTGCTCGGCTCGGGCAAGGAAGCAGACCTGTGCCGGGAGATCGCGGGCGCCGCCGGTCATGCTGCGTGCCTGGATCTCGCAGGCAAGACGCCGTTGCTGCAGGCCTTCGCGCTCATCGCAGCAGCCCGAGCGGTGATCAGCAACGACTCGGGCTTGATGCATGTCGCTGCGGCATTCGGCGTGCCGCAGGTGGCGGTGTTCGGCTCTTCCAGCCCGCTGCACACGCCGCCCATCAGCGACAAAGCGCAGGTGGTCTGGTTGAAGCAGGATCCCGCTTACCAGCCGCCACTGGATTGCTCGCCTTGCTTCCAGCGCGAGTGCCCGCTCGGGCATACGCGGTGTCTTTACGACGTGACGCCACAGCGAGTCTGGGCACTGTTGCCTCACTGAGGGCAAAAAAACAGCCACCTTGCGGTGGCTGCGTAAAGTCCTCGGGAGGACGTCGTTGGGAGACTTCAATCCGTACTGCGCGTCGGGTGAACCCTCGAGTGACAGCGTGCAATCAGTTTAGTTGTCGCCGCCCGATTGCACATCCCCCAAATGGAGTAGGCGTCCTGGCTCTTCAGTCGGCAATCTTCCCGATTACGGATTCGCCTGCGAGCGTTCTTCAATACTCTGCTTTAGATCTGGTGACTCGGAAGGCGCAGGGCGAAACAGGCACCTCCGCCTGACTGCTCTTCGCACTGCACCTGCCCACGATGCCGCTGAGTGATCGAGCGGACCAGCGCAAGCCCCAGGCCGACTCCGCCGTGGCGCTCGCTGGCTCCCGACAGGCGATAGAACGGCTCGAAGATGCGCTCCCGCTCCGCCGGCGGAACGCCCGGTCCGCGGTCGCGCACGCGGACCACCGCATAGCCGCGTTCGCGCGTGAGTTCCACCTTGACCGGACCGCTGCTGTAGCGCCGGGCGTTTTCCAGCAAGTTGCGAATGGCGCGCCGCAACAGCTTGGCCACGCCCTGCACCATCAGCGCCCGGCCGTCTTCGCTGGGCACCAGCTCGGCGCCGGCACGGGCGCATTCTTCAGCGGCGAGACCGGTCAGATCGACCAGCTCGACGGTCCCGATATCGCTTTCCCTGGCGTCCAGGCGGCTGGCCAGCAGGATCTCGTCGACCAGCTGATCCAGCTCGGCAATGTTTTGCTGGATCTCGCGCCGAAATGCCGCCGATCCTTCGGGCTCCATGAGCTCCAGCCCCATGCGGATTCGCGCCAGCGGCGAGCGCAGTTCGTGCGACGCATTGGCCAGCAGCGACTTGTGCGACTCGATCAGGCTTTCGATGCGCTCGGCGGCATGGTTGAACCGCTGCGCCAGGAACGCCAGTTCGTCCGAGCCGGATTCCCTGATGCGCGCCGACAGATCGCCCTCGCCCCAGCGTTCCACGCCTGCGCGCAGGTCGTCCAGCCGCTGAGTCAGCCTGCGGATGATCGGATAGGTGCCGACAGCCACCGCCAGGGCCACGATCCCCAATATCCACAACAAGCCGCCCGGCCCGCGTCCCCACCAGGGTCCGCCGGGAGGACCTTCGCCCGTCCGGCGCGGCCGCGGCGGGAACTGCACGACCTGGACGCTGCCGTCCTTCATCGTCACCTGGAATTCGGTCCCCACGCCCGGTTCGCGGGTCGGGCGCGTCCTGACTTGGCCCAGCACTTCGCCGCCCAGATTGCGGATGATCACCTCGCGCGGTGGCGGCAATTGCTCGGAGTTGATGCGCCACAGCCAGCCGAAAGCGATCGTCAGCACCGCCACCGCCACGACCACAGCGAGCCAGAGGCGCAGGTAGAGCGGAAAGCGGAACCGACCGTGCCAGGGCGTCATCTCAGCCTCCGCCGCGTTGTTGCGCGGGCTAAATCATCCACGGCCAGTTCCTAATCCTGCTGCTTGGCGAATACGTAGCCCACACCGCGCACAGTGAGGATGCGCTTCGGGTTCTTGGGATCGGCCTCGATCGCGGCGCGGATGCGTCCCATGTGCACGTCGATCGACCGGTCGAAGGCTTCGAGCTCGCGCCCGCGCACGGCTTCCATGATCTGGTCGCGCGTGAGCACGCGGCCGGCCCGCTCCGCGAGCGTGATCAGCAGGTCGAACTGGTAGGACGTGAGTTCGCATGGCCTGCCGGCCACGGTGACGGTGCGTGCGTCACGATCGATTTCCAGGGCACCGAACCGCAACACCTTGGCGGCCGGCTGCGCCCCTTCGGTGCGCCGCCGCAGGATGGCGCGGATTCGGGCCAGCAGCTCGCGCGGCTCGAACGGCTTGGGCAGGTAGTCGTCGGCGCCCAGTTCGAGGCCGACGATGCGGTCCATCGGGTCGCCTTTGGCGGTCAGCATCAGCACGGGGACCTGGCCGGCTTCGCCAGGCAGGGAGCGCACGCGGCGACACACTTCCAGGCCGTCCATGTCCGGCAGCATCAGGTCCAGGATCACCAGTTCGGGTGCCGCGCCGATCGGCGGGTCCTGCAACAAGGCCAGCCCGGCCTTGGCGTCGATGGCGTGCGTCACGCCAAAGCCGGAACGCTCCAGATATTCGCCCACCATCTGCGCCAACCGGGCATCGTCCTCGATCATCAGGAGTTGCTGCATGTGCGGATGGTAATGACTTCCGCGCGCGCAGGGGGCGCGACGCGGGGGTCAGCCTTGCCGGCCGTGTTCCATGCGCTGCTTCATTCGCGCGGCCACTTTCAGGCGCTGCTCGGGTGTCAGCACCTCGGCCGCATCGGCCATGGCCTGCACCATGCGTTTGCTTCTGGCGTCGGCCAGCTGCATCGTCGCGACGCGCTGCTGTTCCAGGGCGCGCCGGTCGATGACGGCCGCGGAGAGCAGCTGCAGCCCGGCACGGCGGGCTTGCCGAATCTGTTCGCGCAGCGGCTGAAGATCGGCCTGCGCGGCGGTCCAGATCGCAACCAGCCGATTTTTCTGGTCGGGGGTGCCGCCCACCTCCCGGATCAGCCGGCTGATGCGCCAATCCAGCCGGTGCGCCATTTCTTCCGGGTCCAGATGGTGGCCTCGGCCCCATCCTTGCGCCTGGGCCTGGGCGCCCAGCAATCCGAGCCCGCCCAGCGCGGCCAGGCCGGCAAACCACCGGCGGCGGGTGTTGCCGGTCAGCAGGGAATCGTCGGAAGGAGTCGTCATATTTTTCTCCAGGTCAGTTGCGGAAACGGGCGGTAGTGCATTGGCCAGCGACACTTCCACGAGAGCCGCGCGCGCCAGGGCCGATATTCGGCGGCACCCATCACGGTCGCTTGTAGCCCCGGTAAAGTTAGGTAAAAGGTGGTGCTGCCTACGCCGTCGCCGCGGTCTTGCGCCCCGTCCGCTGCGCGCGCCAAAGCAGCAGAAGCAGCAACAGCGGCGGGATCGCGGTCAGGCCGGTGGCTATAAACGCCGTGGCGTAAGCCCCGAGCAGTCCATGGGTGGGCGTGAGCGCGTCGACCGCAACGCCGGAGAAACCCTTCGTGAACTTGCCGAGCACAGCGTAGGTCGAGGACAGCATTGCATACTGGGTGGCCGTGTAGCCGAGGCTTGTCAGGCTTGACATATAGGTCACCAGGGCGACCCCGGCGAAGGCTTGGGCGAAGGCGTCGAGCGTCATCACCGCGGCGAAAAGCGGCGTGCTGGCCTGCACGCTGAGCAGGGCGAATGCCGCGGTGCCGAAGCCTTCGAGTACCAGCCCGGCAACCAGGGTTGGCAATAAGCCCAGCCGCACGGCGCTGACCCCGCTCGCGGCGATGCCCAGGAAGGTGGCGACCAGGCCAAAGGAGCCGCGCACCCAGGCCACCGTGTCCTTGGACAGGCCGAGGTCGTGATAGAACGGGTTGTACATCGGTCCCATCACGAAGTCGGGCAGGCGATAGAGCGCCACCATCAGCAGCATGACGAGCCCCGCGGCCTTGTGCTTGGCGAAGAAGTCGACGAACGGACCGATGACTGCATCGGCGAGGCCGCGCAAAGTCCACAGCGGGGGCTTCTGGTGCAGGACCGCGTCGGCGCGGGCGGGCTCGGTGGCGAACAAGGTCGCGATGATGCCAATCGCCATCAGCACGGCCATGCCCACGTACGACAGCGGCCAGCCCACGCGTGCCGCCGCGGCGATGATCAGGGCGTCGGTGACGAGCAGGGCCATGCGGTAGCCGACTTGAGCCGCCGAAGTCATCAGCCCCACCTCGTCGGGGTCGGACGCCGCCTCGATGCGCCAGGCATCGATGGCGATGTCCTGCGTTGCCGAGGCGAAGGCTGTCAGCAATGCGAAGGCGCCGATAACCGCCAGCCCCCCCGCCGTCCCGACCGTCGCCATGCCCAGGATCCCGATGACCACCAGGATCTGGCAGAGCAGCATCCAGCCGCGCCGGCGGCCGAGGCGGCCCAGCAGCGGCACGTCGATGCGGTCGACCAGCGGCGACCAGTACACCTTGAAGGCGTAGGCGAAGCCGACCCAGGAGATGAACCCGATGGCGATCAAGCTGGTGCCGTCGTCCCTCAGCCAGTAGCCGAACGTGTTGGCAGTCAGCAGGAAAGGCAAGCCGGAGGAGAAACCCAGCGCCAGCATGACCGCGACCTTCGGCTGTCGAAGCTCGCGCAGTACCTCGAGCGCGGAGCGCTTGCGGCGCGGGGTCGGGTCAACGTCGGTCATCGCGACGATTCCCACGACGGCTCGAGTTCTCGACTGGCAGGGATTGCGCCGCTCATGCGGGGATATTAGCGCCTGCCGTTCCCTCAGCTGTATTCAATTCCGGTAGCTGCCAGCCCGACCAAGTCAATGTGAGATTGGTTGAGTTCGCTTTCCGCGACCATCTCCGTCAGCGATTCGTGGCTATAAGTGCCGTTGTCCAACTGGGCGACGTAGTCTGCCCGTTCGGCGGCCGAGGGGGGCCAGCCGGCAACGTTGGAGTGCAGCAGATCGACCAGTTGCGCATTGCTGGCGTCGGCGCCAAGTCGAAAGTCGATCGCCAACTGGATCAGGTCCTTGTAGCTCATGCCGCCGTCCAGCAGGTTCAGGCCGATCCCGACGTAAACCTGCTCGTGCACTGATGCCGGACCGAATACCGCACCCAGGATCTTGGCGACCTTACCCGCGTTGCCGTCCAGGTCCAGCGCCAGCCGTCCGTCGCTGAACCAGACGCGTTCGATGCCGGAAAGGGAATCGGTGCCCGCGGCGCCGGATACCGTGACGCTGCCACCGGCTGCACGCTGGACGCTGCAAGCGGCGCGGCCTCCCGCATAGATGGCTGTGTCCACGCCGGCGCCGCCGACCAGCGTGTTGTTGCCGGCGCCTCCGACCAGAAAGTCGTTGCCGTCCCGGCCGTCCAGAGTGTCGTTTCCAGCGCCGCCGTACAGCCAGTTACTCGCGCCGTTGCCGATCAGGACGTCGTCGTAACCCGAGCCTACGGCGTGCTGGATGACCGTGCCCGCGGCAACCGTCAGGGTCTGCGTGTATGTGGTGTCCACGTTCGCGCCGTTGACCAGTGCGCTGGCGGACACCTTGGCGCCTATATCGCTGTGCGCGCCCTCGTTCAGGTTCAGCGTCACGCCGCGTGCGATCCGGCTCGCGTCGAAGGTGTTGTTGCCGCCGGCGTCCCACACGGCATGAAAACCGTCCTGGTATGACGCGCTGGACAGGTCGTAGATGGTGTCGCCGGCGTTGAGAGCGGAAGCGCCATAAAGGTACTGGAGCGCGGCGATGTCCAGTGCCATGGGCTCGACCGGGTAGTCGGACATGAAGCCCGAGGTGCCGCCTGCCACGGGCGAATAGCTCATCACGGTATTGGGGATGATGTCCTGTCCGGTGGGCAACACGGCCCCGGAATCGAATGGATGTTTCAGGCCGAGGGCATGCAGCGTTTCGTGCAGCACCAGGTCGGCCCGGTAGAAGTCCCATTGGGAGCTGGCCTGCGCGGCACCGATCCAGATATCACCGCCGATCGCCGTACTGGACGGAAAAAACGCATAGCCGGCAAAGTTCATGGCGTTGGGCTGCTGCGAATAGCCGTAGCGCAGCACCCCGACTTCAGTGGCGTTGTCCGGCACTTCGACGAACTGCACGTTTGCCACGGCTTCGATGCGCGCCAGGACTTGGCGCGTGAGCTGCTGGTCAGCCCCGGAGAACTGGCTCAGGCTCGCCTGGAAGTCGGAATTGGTATACGAAAAAGTCGAGGTCTGCGGGCTGGCGAACGAATAGGTGATGACGGTCTTGCCGGAGGCGGCATCCAGGCTGGCCCACTTGCTTCCTGCGATCAGGGTGGCGATGTCGCCGCCGGAGGCTTGCAGCGGCGCCTGCGCCTGCGCGACGAAGTGGTAGGAATTGTCGGTCGGGGTGGTGGCGTAGCTGCCGGGTGTTGCCCCGCCCTGTGCCGCGGCCGCCAACGCCATGCAACCAGGGCAGCAACAGGCCAAGGGGGCGGACAACCCAGCAGTGGAAGGCTGCGCCAGCAAGCCGGTGAAAAGTCCACTGTTGTTCGCGTCGGTAACCATCTCGAGCCTCTTCAAGCCTGCCTTCGGCAAGTGCTCGAAGGCATGTGTTGATGAGGCGCTCTTGGGGCTTGGGCGCCCTACGAAAAACGGGCGTTTCCCGTTAGGAACTTGCGACAGCGGCGATAGGCCGGATGCTTGGTGGGCCTAGGTATTTCCAGTTAGGCAATTGGTTGGACGCGTGGACAGCTTTCTGTCAGCCATCCCGGGCCTCCAGTCGCGTTCGCGACAGCCCCCGTTGACCCAGATCAATCGGGGTCAGCCGTTAAACCATAAGAATCAAACCTACACAATGTGGTAGGTGATCTCATATGCTGGAAATACGAATACATGGAAGAGGCGGCCAGGGCGTCGTCACCGCGGCGGAAATGCTGTCGGTGGCGGCCTTCGAGCAGGGGCGGCATGCGCAGGCGTTCCCCAGCTTCGGCTCAGAGCGCACCGGAGCGCCGGTGGTGGCGTTCTGCCGGATCGACGACCGGGAAATCCGGTTGCGCGAGCCCATTCTCCGGCCTGACGTGCTGATTGTTCAGGACCCGACGCTATTGCAACAGGTGGACGTGTTCCAGGGTTTGCGTCCGCAGGGCTACGTCCTGATCAACAGCCGGCACAGCTTCGAGGAACTCGGGCTGGGCGAGATTGCCACGCGGTTCCAGCGCGAGCGCCTGACCACCGTGCCGGCGACCGAAATCGCGCTGAAGTACCTGGGCCGGCCGTTGCCCAATGCCGTGCTGCTGGGCGGGTTCGCCGCGCTGTCCGGTCTGGTCACGCTCGAAGCGGTGGGCCACGCGATCCGGGAAAAGTTCCCCGCCAAGGTGGCCGACGGCAATATCGCCGCCGCCGCGGCGGCCTTCGAGTACGTGAAAAGCCAGATGGCGGAGTTGGCCCATGCTCAAGCAAATTGAAGGATCCCAGGCGGTTGCGGAAGCGGTGGCGCTGTGCCGGCCGGAGGTGATCTGCGCTTACCCGATCTCGCCGCAGACGCACATCGTCGAAGGACTGGGCGAGCTGGTGAAAAGCGGGGCGCTTGATCCCTGCGAGTTCCTGAACGTCGAAAGCGAATTCGCCGCGATGAGCGTGGCGATCGGTTCCTCGGCCGCCGGCGCCCGCACCTACACCGCCACTGCGAGCCAGGGCCTGCTCTTCATGGCCGAAGCCGTCTACAACGCGTCCGGGCTGGGGCTGCCCATCGTGATGACGGTGGCCAACCGGGCGATCGGCGCGCCGATCAATATCTGGAACGACCACAGCGATTCGATGAGCCAGCGCGACTGCGGCTGGATCCAGCTGTTCGCCGAAAGCAACCAGGAGGCGCTCGACCTGCACATTCAGGCCTTCAAGCTGGGCGAGGAATTATCGATGCCGGTGATGGTCTGCATGGACGGCTTCATCCTCACGCACGCGTACGAGCGCGTTGACATGCCTACCCAGGCCGAGGTCGACGCCTTCCTGCCGCCGTACCAGCCGCGCCAGGTGCTCGACCCTTCGCACCCGGTGTCCATCGGTGCCATGGTCGGACCCGAAGCATTCATGGAAGTGCGCTATCTGGCCCACGCCAAGCAGACGATGGCGCTTGAACTCATTCCGCACATCGCACAGGAGTTTGCCGAGCGGTTCGGACGCAAGTCGGGCGGCCTGATTCGCGGCTACCGCTGCGAGGACGCGGAGACCATCGTCGTCGCGTTGGGCTCGGTGCTGGGCACCTTGCAGGACACGATCGACGAGCTGCGGAGTGGCGGCATGAAGATCGGCGTGCTGGGAATCCAGTCGTTCCGGCCATTTCCGCTGGTCGCCGTGCGCGAGGCGTTGCGGGAATGCAAGCGCGTCGTGGTGCTGGAGAAGAGTTTCTCCGTCGGGCTTGGCGGTGTCGTGTCGACCGATGTGCGCCTGGCGCTGTCCGGTCTGGGGATGAAAGGCAACACCATCGTTGCAGGCTTGGGTGGGCGTGCCATCACCAAGGCGTCGCTCGCGCGCGCGCTGACCGAGGCCGTCGCCGGCACGCTGCCGTTGCTGCATTTCCTGGACCTGGACTGGCGCATCGTCAACCGCCAGCTCGAACGCGAAGCCACCACCCGCCGCAGCGGGCCGATTGCCGAGAACCTGCTGCGCGACGTCGGCTCCGTCGCATCGAAGGTCGTTTGAAATATGAATGCTCCAATCCACTTCTATCAAACCGGCACCTTCACTGTCGGCAACCGCTTGCTCGCGCCCGAGCAGCGCACCGTGCAGGCTTCGGCCGAGCGCAGCAACTCGCTGAATTCCGGGCACCGCGCCTGCCAGGGCTGCGGCGAAGCGCTCGGCGCCCGCTACGCGGTCGATGCCGCGATGCGCGCAACGAACAACCAGCTCATCGCAGCCAACGCCACCGGCTGCCTGGAGGTGTTTTCGACGCCGTACCCGGAAACCTCGTGGCAGCTGCCCTGGATCCACTCGCTGTTCGGAAATGCTGCCGCCGTTGGCACGGGCATCGCCGCCGCGCTCAAGGTCAAGGGCAGAAAGGATGTGCGCGTGATCGCCCAGGGCGGTGACGGCGGCACCACCGACATCGGCTTCGGCTGCCTGTCGGGCATGTTCGAGCGCAACGACGACGTCCTGTACATCTGCTACGACAACGAGGCGTACATGAATACCGGCGTGCAGCGCAGCTCGGCCACTCCGCCGGCCGCGCGCACCGCCACCACCATGGCCGTCGGTCCTGAGCCCGGCGCCACATTCGGCCAGGGCAAAAATCTGCCGCTGATTGCGATGGCGCACCAGATTCCCTACGTGGCCACCGCCACCGTCGCCGACCTGCACGACCTGGAAGCCAAGGTCGAAAAGGCGATGACCGTGCGCGGCGCGCGCTACCTTCACGTGCTGGTGCCCTGCCCGCTGGGCTGGGGCGCGGCCAGCCACGACACCATCCGGCTGGCGCGGCTGGCGCGCGAAACCGGCATCTTCCCGGTCTTCGAGGCCGAGCATGGCGAGGTGACGCGGGTGACGAAGATCAGGCGCCGTGTCCCGGTCGAAGACTACTTGAAACCCCAGAAGCGCTTTGCGCACCTGTTCGGCCAGTCCGGCCATCCGGAAATGCTGGCCCGGATCCAGGACAGCGCCGACCGCAACATCCGCCGCTTCGGGCTGCTCGAGGAGGAGCTGGCATGAACATGCAAAAGCCATTTGCCATCACGCTCGACCTGGGCTCGTCGCTGGCGAACAAGACCGGATCGTGGCGCACTGAGCGCCCGGTGTACGTCGACCGCCTGCCGCCATGCAACGCCCAGTGCCCGGCCGGCGAAGATATCCAGGGATGGCTGTTTCACGCGGAGAGCGGCCACTACGAAACGGCCTGGCGCCACCTGACGCTGGACAATCCGTTCCCCGCGACCATGGGCCGCGTGTGCTACCACACGTGCGAGCGCGCGTGCAATCGCGGCAAGCTCGATGAAGCCGTGGGCATCAACTCCGTGGAGCACTTTCTGGGCGACGAAGCCCTCAAGCGCGGCTGGCAATTCGAGGCCCCCCACAGCGAAACCGGCAAGCATGTGCTGGTGGTGGGGGCCGGCCCGTCGGGCATGTCCGCCGCCTACCACCTGCGCCGGCTCGGCCATAGCGTCACGGTCAAGGAAGCCGGCCCGGCGATGGGCGGCATGATGCGCTTCGGCATCCCCAAGTACCGGCTGCCGCGCGAGGTGCTCGACGCCGAGATGCAACGGATCGTGGCGATGGGCGTCAAAGTCGAGCTCAACGCCAAGGTGGCGCACATCACCGAGGACATGAAGGCGGGCGGGTTCGACGCGGCGTTCCTGGCGGTGGGCGCCCACATCGCCAAGCGGGCCTTCATCCCGGCCAAGGACTCGTCGCGCATCATGGATGCAGTGGCGGTGCTGCGCTCGATGGAAGGCGAGGACAAGCCGATGCTGGGGCGCCGCGTCGTCGTGTACGGCGGCGGCAACACCGCCATCGACGTGGCGCGCACGGCCAAGCGCCTGGGCGCGACCGAGGCCGTGATCGTCTACCGCCGCACCCGCGAAAAGATGCCGGCGCACGACTTCGAGGTCGAGGAGGCGTTGCAGGAAGGCGTGATGGTCAAGTGGCTGTCGACCATCAAGAACGCCGGCGAAGGCGCGCTGACCATCGAGAAAATGACGCTCGACGCCAAAGGCAACCCCCAGCCCACCGGCGAATACGAGACGCTGGAGGCCGACTCCCTGGTGCTCGCGCTGGGCCAGGACGTCGACCTGTCGCTGCTGGACGGCGTGCCCGGCCTGGAAGTCAAGGATGGCGTGGTTCAAGTCGATCCACAAACCATGATGACCGGCCACGCGGGACTTTTCGCTGGCGGCGACATGGTGCCGGCGGAGCGCAACGTGACGGTGGCGGTCGGTCACGGCAAGAAGGCCGCACGCCAGATCGATGCCTGGCTGCGCGGAACCCAGCTGGCGGCGAAACCCAAACACGAGGCCGCCACGTTCGATCTGCTAAATCCCTGGTACTACAGCGACGCGCCCAAGACCGTGCGCCCGCAGCTCGATGTCGCCCGGCGCTGCAGCAGTTTCGATGAGGTGCAGGGCGCCCTGACCGAGGACAACGCGCTGTTCGAGGCGCGCCGCTGCCTGTCCTGCGGCAACTGCTTCGAGTGCGACAACTGCTACGGCGTCTGCCCCGACAACGCCGTCATCAAGCTCGGTCCGGGCAACCGGTTCCAGTTCAACCTCGACTATTGCAAAGGTTGTGGCGTCTGCGCTGCCGAATGTCCGTGTGGTGCGATCGAGATGGTGCCAGAATCGCTCTGATTCCCATGAAAGTCGCCCTGTTCGTCCCGTGCTATGTCGACGCATTCTTCCCGGAAGTCGGCGTCGCCACGCTGGAATTGCTCGAGCGCTTCGGCTGCAAGGTGCACTATCCGCTGGACCAGACCTGCTGCGGCCAGCCGATGGCCAACAGCGGCTGCCATGATGATGCGCGCGCCACCGAGGCGCTGTTTGCAAAGAACTTCGCCGGCTTCGAGTACATCGTCACGCCCTCGGGCAGCTGCTGCCACCAGGTGCGCGAGCACATGACCGCCGTCGAACAGACACCCGAGGTGCAGGCGGTGCGGCGCAACACCTACGAACTGGTCGAATTCCTGCACGACGTGCTGCAGGTGCGCGAGTTTCCCTGGACCGAATTCCGCCACAAGGTGGGACTGCACATCGGCTGCTCGACGCTGCGCGGACTGCGGCAGGCCAAGACCACCGAAATCAACGAGCCCGCGTTCAACAAGCCGCGCACACTGCTGTCGAAGGTCAAGGGGATCGAGTTCGTCACGCCCGAGCGTGTCGATGAATGTTGCGGCTTCGGCGGTACCTTCTCGGTGTTCGAGGAGCCCGTCTCCGCCAGGATGGGCCAGGACAAGGTGAACGACCACGCCCGAGCGGGCGCCGAATACATCGTCTCGCCCGACATGTCGTGCATGATGCACCAGCAGGGCTGCGCCAAGCGGCTCGGGCTGCCGCTGAAATTCATCCACATCGCGCAAATCCTGAACGGGGCCCGGTCATGAAACCGGTCGACCACGCCGAAGCGTCGTCGAAGTTCATCAAGGCGACGCATCACGTCGAGTTCCACGACAGGCGCTTGTGGGACTTGCGGCAAAAGCGCGACCGCGAGAGCCAGGACATCCCGGAATGGGAGGAGCTGCGAACGCTGGCTTCGGCGATCAAGGAGCACACGCTGACGCACCTGGCGGACTACCTGGAGCAGTTCGAGCGCAACGCGACCGCCAACGGCATCGTGGTCCACTGGGCGCGTGACGCGGCCGAGCACAACCAGATCGTCTACGACATCATGGCCGCGCGCCAGGCGACCACGCTGGTCAAGAGCAAGTCGATGCTCACCGACGAATGCGAGATGCGCCCCTTCCTGGAAAAACGCGGGATCGAAATCATCGAGACCGACCTGGGCGAACGCATCCAGCAGCTCGACGACGAGCCGCCCAGCCACATCGTCGTACCGGCGGTGCACAAGTTGCGAGGGGACGTAGCCGATGTTTTCGGCAAGACGATCGGCACCGACCCGAAGAATCATGACGTGCCTTACCTGGCCGAGAGCCAGCGCAACCACACCCGGCCCTATTACCTGAAGGCCAATGCGGCCGGGATGACCGGCGCCAACTTCGCGATCGCCGAGACCGGCAGCTTCGTGGTTTGCACCAACGAGGGCAACGCCGACTTGAGCGCCAATCTCCCCGGCCTGCACATCGCCTCGATCGGCATCGAAAAGCTGATCCCGAAGATCGAGCACCTGGGCGTGTTCATCCGCATGCTCTCGCGCAGCGCGCTGGGCTCGCCGATCACGCAGATCACCTCGCACTTCCGCGCGCCGCGCACGGGCGCCGAGATGCACATCGTGCTGGTCGACAACGGCCGCTCAGAGCGGCTGGGCATGGAGGACTTCTGGACGTCGCTGAAGTGCATCCGTTGCGGCGCCTGCATGAACACCTGCCCGGTCTACCGGCGCAGCGGCGGCCTGAGTTACGGGGCGACCTACTCGGGGCCCATCGGCGTGATCATCGACCCGACCTTCAACCTGCGCAAATACAGCCAGCTGCCGTATGCGTCGACCATGAACGGCAGCTGCACCAACGTCTGCCCGGTCAAGATCAACATCCACGAGCAGATCTATACCTGGCGCAAGGTCATCGCCGAGCGGCATCAGCTGCCGATGGCCAAGAAAGAGGCGATGCGCATTGCCGGCCGCATCCTGGGCAGCCCGCGCCTGTATCGCGCCGCGGTGCAGGCGGCGGCGGCCGGGCTGGACTACCTGCCGCGCTTCATGATCTACAACCCGTTCAACGCCTGGGGCAAGCAGCGGGAACTGCCGGACACGCCGCCGCTGACTTTCCGCCAGTGGTACCTGAAAAACCGCAAGCCCGCCAAATCATGAGCAGCAGCAGCCGTGACTTCGTTCTGGACGCCGTGCGGCGCAATCAGCCTGCCCCCAGGGCGCTGCCTGAAGTGCCGCCCTTCGCCCGAGCAGTACCCGATCTGCTGGTCGACTTCAGCACCGCGCTCGAGAGGATGGGGGGCACGCTGGTCATGCCGCCCACGGGCGGCTCGCTCGACAGCCTGCTGGCCCAGCGCTTCCCGCGGGCGCGCGTGATCTGCTCGGCCACGCGCGAGGTGCTCGGCAATCGCGATATTGCGTCGGTGGGCGACGCGCGCGAGTTGCACGATGTCGACGTCGGGGTGGTGCGTGCGGTGTTCGGAATCGCGGAAACGGGCTCGGTTGCACTGAGCGAGCGCCAGTTCGGGGTTAACGCGCTGGGCTTTCTCTCGCAACACCTGGTGGTACTGCTCGATCCGCAATCCATCGTGGCCAACTTGCACGACGCTTATCGCAATCCACTTTTCTTCGAGGCCCGCTACGCGGTGCTGATGACCGGGCCATCGGCCACGGCCGACATCGAAGGCGTGCTGGTGCGCGGCGCGCAGGGCATCCGCAGTCTTACAGTCATCCCGATCGCGCCGCCTTCAGCCTGAAACCAGGGGCCGAGCGCGTCACGCCGCTTGCGGTGCGCGTGGCGAGGGCGCCGGCCACAGCACCGAGCCGATCGCCACCACCATCAGCACCACCGCGGCCCAGTCCTGCCAGTGCAGCACTTCGCCCAGCCACAGGGCGCCGCTGAACACGCCGACCACCGGAATGAACATCACGCTCAGCGTCGATGCCACGGGCGGCAGGGCGCGCGCGAGGTAGAACCACATGGCGTGCGCAAAGCCGAAGATCAGCACGGCGTTGAACAGGATGGCGGCCCAGACGGTGGCACTGGGTGCGCGCCAGTCGCGGCTTTCCAAAAGCAACGACAGCACGGCCATGAAAACCGCGGTCAACGCCGTCATCCAGAAGGAGATCGTGAGCGTCGGCAGCGCGATTTTGGTGCGCCGGAGCAACTGCGTGCCCAGCGCCCAGGTGGACGCCGCCACCAGTGCCAGCGCGACGCCGCCCGGGTGGCCGGCCAGCCCGGTGAACTCGTTCCACAGCAGCAGCGTCACGCCGAACGCCGCGGCGCTCACACCCAGCCAGCCGCGCCGTGTGATTGCCGTGGAAAACAGCAGCGCGCCGATCACTGCCGAGAAAATCGGCATCGTGTAACCCAGGATCGAGGCGCGCCCGCTGGACAGCGCCTTGACGGCCAGGATGATGCAGGTGTGCCAGACGAGCATGTTGGTCGCGGTCAGCCAAAGCAGCTCGCCCCAATAGCGGCGCGGTACGCGAAATGACACCTTCAGCGCGCTCAGGCCCAATGCGAGCACCGGCACACCCAGGCACAGCGAGATGGCGCGGAAAGTGAGCGCCGGATAGCCGGTGACCCCCAGCTTCATCACCGGCCAGTTGATGCCCCACACCACGGTCAGAAGAAAGACCAGGACGAGTTGTTGCCGGCTGAGCTTCTGCATGGGAGGGCATTGTGGCCGACAATCGCTCGCATGACTTTTCTCGAGATGCTGCAGGACGCCGCAAAGCGCAATGGTTCGATGCTGTGCGTGGGACTGGACCCCGACCCCGCGCGCTTTCCGGCGGGGCTCAAGGGCGACCCCGGCAAGATCTACGACTTTTGCGCCCGCATCGTCGATGCCACGGCCGACTTGGTGATTGCGTTCAAGCCGCAGATCGCCTACTTCGCCGCGCATCGCGCCGAAGGGCAGCTCGAGCAGCTGGTACAACAAATGCGAAGACGGGCGCCGTACGTGCCGGTGATCCTGGACGCCAAGCGCGGCGACATCGGCTCGACCGCGGAGCAGTATGCCAAGGAGGCGTTCGAGCGCTACGGCGCCGACGCAGTGACTCTGTCGCCTTTCATGGGCTTCGATTCGGTTCAGCCTTATTTGAAATACGAAGGCAAGGGCGCCTTCCTGCTATGCCGCACGTCCAACCCAGGTGGTGACGACTTGCAGAACCAGCGGCTGTCGTCGGTCCAAGGCAAGCCCTTGCTGTACGAGCATGTGGCCAAGCTGGCGCAAGGGCCCTGGAACTTGAACGGGCAGTTGGGCCTGGTGGTGGGCGCCACCTATCCGGCTGAAATCCAGCGGGTGCGGGCGGTGGCGCCGACGTTGCCGCTATTGATCCCGGGGGTGGGCGCGCAAGGCGGCGATGCGGCGGCCACAGTCAAGGCCGGCTGGCGCGCCGATGCGCCGATCGTGGTGAATTCTTCGCGGGCGATTCTTTATGCGTCGGACGGCGACGATTTCGCCGAGGCGGCCAGACGCGAGGCGAAGAGGACGCGGGAGTTGTTGGAGGCGGCCAAGGGCTGACCGACGCTTGCCATTCGAGGCGCTATTTGCGGGCACTTGAGGTTCGGCCGGTTGACGCATTCGTAAGTTCCAAAGCCAAAATAGATAGTAAGTATTTTCCGCATCAGTTCACACGTTTTTCTAAAACTTTCTAAATATAATGCGTCCATAAGATAGGCCTGGGAGGGCGCATCGTTATGGGCGGAGGAGCAGAGGCGGTTCTAACCGCCCCAGATCAGTTTCGCGCTGAGGAGCCGGCGCCAGCCGCC
>DATNBX010000100.1:0-2140 GCA_035571795.1 Ramlibacter sp. | reverse complement strand
GCGTAGTGCAGGCCGAGCGTCTCGCCGGTGCGCTCGGCCAGCGCCTTGCGGTTGCCGGTGAACGAGCCGAAACGGCGGACGTCCACGTCCCACAGATCGGTGCTGGGTTCGCCGCCGGCGATCCACTCGGCCATCAGGCGTCCGGCGCCGCCGCTGTTGGCGATGCCCGATGAATTGAAGCCGGCGCAGACGAAGTAGTTGCGCAGCTCGGGCGCCTCGCCCAGGATGAAGTTGCCGTCCGGCGTGAAGCTCTCGGGGCCGTTGAGCAGCATCTTGATTTCCGCCGTCTGCAGGCAAGGGGTGCGATGCATCGCGTTGGTCATCAGCACCTCGAACTGGTCCCAGTCCTCATCCAGCAGCTGGAACTGGAAGGTGCTGGGAATCGGGTCCATCTTCCAGGGCTTGGCGCGCGGCTCGAATCCCCCCATCAGCAGCCCGCCGACTTCTTCCTTGTAGTAGATGTAGCCGTCGGGGTCGCGCATGACCGGCAGCATGGGGTGCACACCGGCGATCTTGCCCGTGACGATGTAGAAATGCTCGGCCGGATAGAGCGGCACGTTCACGCCGGCCAGCGCGCCGAACTGTCGCGCCCACTGGCCGGCGCAGTTCACCACGACCTCGCAGCGCACCTCGCCTTGCGCTGTCGCCACGGCAGCGACGCGACCGCGCTCGATGCGCACGCCCGTGACCTCGATGCCCTCCACGATTTTCACGCCGCGCTGGCGCGCACCCTTGGCCAGCGACATGCACAGGTCGGCCGGATTGGCCTTGCCGTCGCCGGGCAGCCACAGCGCGCCCTGCAGGTCGTCGGTGCGCATGATCGGGTACCGGTCGCCGGCCTCGGCCGGCGAGATTTCATGGCACTCGACGCCGAAGCTGCGCGCCAGCGCCAGCTGCTTGCGCAGCACCTTCATGCGCTCGGGCGTGCGCGCCACGTTGACGCTGCCGCATTGCTTCCAGCCGGTGGCCAGGCCCGTTTCCGCCTCGAGCGTCGCGTACAGCTCGATGCCGTACTTGCTCATCTGCGTCATGTTGCGGTTCGGCCGCATCTGGCCCACCAGGCCGGCTGCGTGCCAGGTCGTGCCGCTGGTGAGCTTGCCTTGCTCGAGCAGCAGCACGTCGGCCTGGCCGAGCCGGGCCAGGTGATAGGCAGTGGAGCAGCCGACGATGCCGCCGCCGACGATCACGATCCGGGCGCTGGCAGGCAAGTCCATCTCCTCGAGGCCCGTATCAGCCCATCCGCAAGGCCATCACGCCCGCGACGATTGCGGCAGTGCCGGCGGCGCGGCGCAAGTTGAAGGCCTCTTTCAGGAACCAGCTTCCGAGCAGCGCGGCGAACAGCACCGAGGTTTCGCGCAGCGCCGCCACCGTGGCGACGGGGGCCCGCGTCATGGCCCAGAGCGCAATGCCATACGAGCCCAGCGAAGCCGCGGCGCCGAGCGTCGCCACCGGCCAGCGCAAGCGGGCATAGGGCCAGACCCTGGCCCCGCCGCGGCGCGCGAACACCAGCAGCGCGAACGGCCAGCCATCGAGCGCGAACAGCACGGCCACGTATTGCAGCGCGTTGCCGCTGGCCCGCGCCCCCAGCGCATCGATGACCGTGTAGATCGCGATCACCACCGCGTTGGCCAGCGCGAAGCCGACGGCGCGCGGCGAATCCAGGGCGTGGCGCGACAGCCCCAATGCCAGCACGCCGCTGCTCACGCCGATCACGCCGGCCCAGGACAGCGGCGACAACGTCTCGCCCACGGCCGCCGCGGCTGACAGCGCCACCAATAGCGGCGCCGTGCCGCGCATCAGGGGGTAGGTCAGGCCCAGGTCGCCGTGCTTGTAGGCACCCGTCAGGGCGATGTAGTAGCCGATGTGGATCACCACCGACGACGCGATGAAGGGCCAGGACGCAGCCGGTGGCAAGCCGACGATGAAGGCAATGGGCAAGGCGACCAGCGAGCCCAGCAGGTGGATCACGGCCGTGTCCAGGGCCTTGTCGCTGCTGGATTTGACCAGCGCATTCCAGCTCGCATGCAGCAGGGCGCCAAACAGCACCGCCGCGACCACCGGCCAGGTGAGAGTCATTCAGTGTCCTGCCTCGCAATTAGCTTGCATTTCGCAGGGCGCAGCGGCCCGCGCGCTCCAGGTA
>DATNBX010000099.1:0-8417 GCA_035571795.1 Ramlibacter sp. | reverse complement strand
GAGCGATCCTTACCACTCCGCGATGTCCATGCTTTCTTTCTACATCAACCGCGCCGGCGCGCAGCTGCCGGAAAAGGAAAAGACCCGGCTGGAAAAAGCCAAGGACGTACTGCGTGGCCTGTACGAGCGCCCCGCGTCAGGACGCACGACGGCGCTGGGACGCAGGGTGGAGAAGCCCGGAAGCGGCAGCCCCGCTGGCCCGAGTGGGCAGAAGGACGGGGCCAAGCACGACGGGAAGCATACGAACAAGTGACGCTCAGGCCAATTGGTCGTAGCGCCCGATCGGCTGCATCTCCACCGTCACCGGCGGCTCTTCGCAGCGTTCTTTGATGCCGGCCGTAAAGGCCTTGAACGAGTCCAGCTGGGTGAGCGGATTGCCCTCCTTCCCGGCTTCGGACGACGCGACGTGCAAGAAGCTCACGCCGTCGCCCAGCTTGTACACCTGGTAGCGCAAGCCCGCGGGCTTGTCGCGCGCGAGTTGCGCGAACACCTGCGAGATGAGCCGCTCGTTCTCGGCGGCCGCATCCGGCCTGGTCTTGTATCGCACCATCACGGTTCTCATGGGATGACTCCTTGGGCTGCGCGGCAGGCCCAACGCCGCCGCTCTCTTGCCAAGACGAACCGGCGCCGCCAAACGATCCGCGGAAGCACAATCGCCCGATCACATGAACAGCACCGCCGTTTCGCCCGCCCCGGCCCAGCCGGACCTGCCGCAACTCATGGCCGAACTGCGGCCCCGGCTGCACCGCTACTGCGCGCGCATGACCGGGTCGATACTGGACGGCGAGGACGTCGTGCAGGAAACGCTGATCAAGGCGGCCCAGGCATATGACGCGCAGGCGGTGCACCACGCCGAAGGCTGGCTTTTTCGCATCGCGCACAACGCTGCGATGGACTTCCTGCGCCGCCGGGCAAGAGACGAAGCGCTGTTCGCGAAGGAAAATCCGGATGCGATCATCGACACGCAGTCCGAGGCCGACCGGCGCCACGTGGCCACGATGGCCCTGCGCACCTTCATGCGCCTGCCCGCCGCGCAGCGCAGCACCGTGATCCTGGCCGACGTGCTGGGCTACGCGCTGGATGAAGCCGCCGGCGCCATGGGCACGACCGTGCCCGCCGTCAAGGCGGCGCTGCATCGCGGCCGCGTCCGCCTGCGCGAGCTGGCGCGTGAGCCCGATGACGCCGCCCCGCCGGCGGCCCTGTCCGCGCCGGACCAGGCGCTGCTGGCGGCCTACGCGGCCCGCTTCAACGCCAGGGACTTCGACGGCCTGCGCGACATGCTCGGTGAAGAGGTTCGGCTCGACCTCGTGGCGCGGCACAAGGTGCAGGGGCGGGCGGCAGTGTCGAACTACTTCGGCAATTACTCGCGGTTCACCGGCCTGCGCTTCAGCCCGGCCTCGATCGAGGGCAGGCCGGCGCTGCTGGTGGATGTCGAGCGCAGTGAAGGACCGGGGGCGCCCGGGTACTTCGTCGTGCTCGAGTGGGAAGCCGGCAAGCTCGCCGGCATCCGCGACTTCCGCTATGCGCGGTACGCGGCGGAATGCCTCCACACGGTTGCACTACTAACGGTTTGACGGCTTTGCCGGGCAAGGCCCCTCGAAACCCGCTCAGGCCGCGACCACGGGCAGTTGGCGGCAAAACGCGTCGACGCTGAGCACGGGACACAGGCCGCGCGTGTCAGCCAAGGCCAACAGGTCCTTGTCGCCCGAAACCAGCGCGTGCGCCCTGCCGGCAACGGCCAGGTACAGGAAGGGCATGTCGCAGGGGTCGCGGCAAGGCGGCACCCGAGGCGGCGGATCGGGGATGGCCACGACTTCCACCCACGGCAAGTAGTCGGCCAGCAGGTCTTGCTGCTCCCCCGCCGCCAGACTGAACTTCGGATAGGCGAGCACGCGCACCAGTTCACGCGCCGTCGCGGCGCTTGCCAGCGGAATCAAGTGTCCGGCCTGCCAGCCCGCGCGCACCCGCGCGGCCGGCCCGCCGCCGAACAGCAGCGCCGACAGCACCACGTTGGTGTCGAGAACGACGCGCCGCGGCGCCTTCATTTGCGGCGTGCCGCGCGCTTCTTCGCCGGCGTTCTCCGCGCGGCACGCGTGCCCGTGCCGTAGGCAGGCCGCGGCTCGGCCGCGGCCTGGACGGTAGCGCCCGCGCGCGCCCACCGAACGGCATCCGCCACGTCCGCGTCAGTCAAACCGAGCGCGGCGAGCTTGGCGCGCACGGCATCCCCGCGCTGGATGCGCACCGGCGTCAGGACGATTTGCCCCCGATGCACCTCCACGTCGAAATACTCGGCTACGCCAACGGCCGTCACCACAGCTTTGGGCAGGGTCAGCTGGTTCTTGGAAGTGAGCTTGGCGAGCATGGCGGAATCCAGGAAAACAAGGATTCCTTACTTTAGCAGTTTCTGAGCTGGCCCAGGATTCAGCCCCCTCCGCCTCCGGCCATAACTTGCACTTCGCTGGCCTCGCTCCTCCCCCAACTGAAGGAGGCACTTGCGCCGCCCGACGCCTACCATTCCTCCAGCCCGCGCGCTGCCCGGGCACTGTCACGCACTTCAGGAGGAATCGCCATGCCGACATCCGACAAGCCCCAGCGTTTCATCTTGCTGCCGCCGCGCGGCACGACCACCAACTCGGTGTCGGGCAACGCCCACCTCGGCAACTTCATGGCCACGCTCGCGCAACCTGCCGTACACGCACTCGGCACGAGCCGCGCCAAGATGCGCGTGATCGACTCCACGCACGAGAACGGGCTGAAGCTGGTGGAGATGACGCCGCAGGGCATGCTCGAGTTGCGCGAGGCCGCGCCGGGCGTGCGCATCGTGCCGGAGCTGTTCTACGACATCGCCCGCGCGCCGATCCCGCAGCTGCTCTCCACCACCAAAACCAAGGCGGGCGCCAAGCCCGCAGCCGCGACGCTGCGATTCGAGATCGGCGCGTCGGGGCGGCCGGCCGCCAAGGCCATGGTCGTGGCCTTCACCGATTTTGCCAACGGCATCGGCGCACAAGGCACCACGCGGGCCAACGGCACGGTCACCCTGAACATCGGCAGCACTGCGACGATCGAGCGGCTCTATGTCTATCCGCACTCGGCGTGCTGGCCGCTGCTCAAGAAGAACGTCAAGCTGCCGCAGGCCTCGGCCGTGCGGCTGCGCCCGATCGACCTGGCGGTGCCCGACTTGCTGCAACTGCTGCGCGCCAAAGCGCACGGCGCTGACGGCACCGGCGTGACGGTCGGCGTCATCGACACCGGCAGCGGCCCGCACCCCGACCTGACGATTTCCGGCGGCCTCAACACCGTGATCGGCGAGAGCGCCGCCGACTTCAGCGACAACGGCGACCAGCACGGCACCCATGTGGCCGGCATCATCGCCGCGCACGGCGCGCTGCCCCATGGCATGGCCGGCTTCGCGCCGCAAACCACGATGCGCGCGTATCGCGTCTTCCCCAAGGGCCGCTCGGCATCCAACTATTCGATCGCCAAGGCCATCGACGCGGCGGTGGCCGATGGCTGCGACCTCATCAACATGAGCCTGGGCAGCCAGGGCGCGGCCGATCCCGCGACCAGTTCGGCCATTGCGGATGCGCGTGCCGCCGGCGTGGTCGTCGTTTGCGCATCCGGCAACGACGGCGTGAACCACGTTAGCCAGCCGGGGGCGGACCCGCGCGCGCTGGCCGTGGGCTGCTTCGGGCGCAAAGGCACGTTCCCGGCCGACTCGATATCGGCCTCCGACGTGGGGCACCCGCTGGGCGCGCCGGACAAGAAATACTTTGTCGCGAACTTCTCCAACTTCGGCATCGAGGTCGATCTCGCCGGCCCCGGCGTTGGCGTAGTGTCGACGGTCCCGACCTCGGACTGGGCCGTGATGGACGGCACATCCATGGCGTGCCCAGCCGTCACGGGGATGATCGCGCGCGTGCTGTCGGCCAATGCGGCGGTGCGCGCAATGCCGCGCAACCAGGCGCGCTCCGACGCAATCCTTCAGCTGGCCTTCAAGGCGGCGCTGTCGCTGGGATTCGGTCCACAATACGAAGGAAGTGGCTGGATCATGAAGTGACATCGCGATTCATCTTGCGCTTTACCGGCGCTCCGCGCGGCGATTCCGGCCTAGGCCTGGCCGAGCGTCTGCACGCCATGCCCGGCGTCACCGTGCTCGATGAATCGCCGCGCATGCTCCTGGTCGATGGGCCGGCCGCAGCGCTGAAGGCAGCCGTGCGGGACTTCCAGGGCTGGGAGATAGTGCCGGAAGGCTTCACGCCGCTGCCGGATACGCGGGTGAAGATCGGGCGGCGCTAAAGGATCAGGCGACGGCTCCGAGACGATGGGAAAGCCCTGCGCGGCTCAGAACCCCCTCGCCAGTCAGCTGTTGCGGCGCGGGTCGTTGGCACCATGAAACCGGTTCTTGCCCACTGCTTGCCGGCCAGCGACCGTGCGCCGATCAGCAGGGCCGCAACGCGGTTCGCGGGCTGCGGGGCGCCGAGCTTGTGCAGAGAAGGTAGTGGCGCCAGACCTTACTCCAGTGCCGCTGCCGCGCGGCTTTGATGCCTGCTGTGAACATTGCCGCTTTAGATTGCCCCTATGCCGAGAGACACTAGGTAGGCGTAGGTTTCATCGTAGAGGTCTGGTAGACGAGTCTTGTCGGTCGCATCTCCCTCTGGCACCACGATAGCCATGCCTTGGCGCGCTCGCGTCAGCAGCACACGGTAAGCGTTCTTCTGAAATGCCCTCCGTTCGGGCTTCGATATTTTTTCCCAGCGGTTTCCGCGGAACGACGAATGCACCCAACCCTCCTTTGAGTAACGAAAATCGCCGTCCCAGACCACACAAGACCAGTCAAGTTCTAAGCCTTGGACGTCGAACTCGGTAGCTACGTCCTCCAGATAGAAAGATGACCGGACGTCATCTTTACCCTTCAAGAACCAGTGGACAGGATTTGTTGAAACGCGAACGTCTATTGCGAGCGGCTTCAGACGCTGGGCTTGCGACGAAACCATCATTCCAAACCGCTCACTCCCACGGGCCTGTTGTCGCACCCATTCCTTTGCAGCGCTCACGGAACGGGTAAGAACGATGGGGTAGCGCCCTTCGATTTCCCGAAGTAGGTACCTCGCGCCCGCCGCGTCAAGGTCGAGGACCCTTTTGATCAAGTCCGAAAGTCCTCCTGCTCGAAAGGACCGCATGGAGACGGCTAAATGGAGGGCGGGGTCTTCGTCAAAGTCCCCACGTTCACGCAGCCTTTTCAGCGCTTCCTCCGCCGCATACTCTGAGTCAGTGAGCTCCGGCGAAACGCACGCGCGCCAATTCGGAAACTTCTCCACCAGTGCATTGATCCACCCCGAAATTCCGACTTCACCTCGATTAATCTCCTGGCCGCCCCCAACCAGGCAAACAACGACGGCCCACTCGTGTCGATCCATGCATGAAATCAAGAATTCCGGTTCGGACATTCCGAAATTCGGAATTCCCTTCTTCTCCTTCATAAACCTCTGGGTCTCCGTAAGATCCCATGCGCGTTGAGCCTCGTCGAAAATTGATATGTGATTGTGCGGAGCAGTCTTATCGTCGATATACGCATCGCGAAAGTGATGTACGTTCTGAATGAAGGAGGACACTGCCCGCCTCGCTTCAGCCTTTGTTACAGCTTGACTGGTCCCACATGCCGACTCAAAACTATCGATCGCGAGGGCTTCTTGCAGCACTTTCACCAACGGACCGTTGCCAGACAAGTAGACGGCTTTCCCCTCTGCATCCGCTAACCGCGTATTAGAGATGTTCAATCCAACCAGCGTCTTGCCGGCGCCAGGCACGCCGGTAACGAAACAAATGATCTTCTTCCGTTCTTGATGCGCTTTGTGTACCAGCGCAACTACGGCATCGGAGGTTTCGCTGAGGTTCTTAGCTTCGGCGCCTCTCGCTGAGATCTCTTCCACGGAATGGCCCGCATAGAGAGCACGAGCCGCTTCGATGATTGTCGGCGTGGGGCGATATCTTCCCTCCTGCCAAGCCGTTGCAGCCGTAGCAGCGCCTCTGCCCAAATCCAAAACCCGTCCTAGTGCGAAGCCGAGCTGCACGGGCGCAACAAGGATCGGCATCAATACGTTGTCGTCTCGTGCGGAGAATTGCGGCTCCATCTGCCGCGAGGTCGCCGCAGTTGCCACTAATATCGGGGCGATGAACGCGTCGTGGCTCGTGTCATGAAAATTCTTCAGATCGAGCGCGTAGTCCCAGACCTGCTCGATCGCTGATCTTCTGTATTGGTCTTCGCCAACTTTGAATTCCAAGACAAAGATTACGCCGTCGAGGACAAGCACAACGTCGATGCGCTTTCCGATGCGTGGAACAGAAAATTCGAAGAAGACGTTGCCGCGGCCGCCGAACAGCAGCAACTCAGACTGAAGAATATTGACTTGGCCAAGCCATGCGATCTGCTGCGCGGCTTCTGCAGTCGCCAGTGCGGTTGCATTGATTACACCGAGGATTTCCTCAGGTGATCGCGAGAGGAAGTTGGCAACAGAGTCGGAATAAAAGAACCGAGCCACTGCCAGGCAGTTTACACGTCAATATTCGCCGCCCTCAACGCATTAGTCTCGATAAACTCTCTTCTCGGCTCGACGTCATCTCCCATCAGCATCGTGAACACGCTGTCCGCTGCGATCGCGTCGTCGATCTGAACCCTCAATAGACGGCGCACCTGCGGGTCCATGGTGGTCTCCCACAGCTGCTGCGGATTCATCTCGCCGAGGCCCTTGTAGCGCTGCCTGGCGGTGGCGTTTTCGGCCTGGGTGATCAGCCAGCGCATGGCTTGGCGGAAGTCGGTGACTTTTTCTTCTTTCTGCCGCTCGCCCTCGCCCCGGACGACCTTCGCGCCTTCGTGCAGCAGGCCGCGGAAGGTGTTGGCGGCTTCGGCCAGGGCGGCGTAGTCGGCGCCGTGCACGAAGTCCTGTGAGATCACGCTGCTCTTGATGTTGCCGTGATGCCGGCGGCTGATGCGCAGGATCGGCTTGTCGGTGCGCACGTCGAATTCGCCGGCCACTTCGGCCGGGCTGGCATTGCCGCTGGCCTTGTCCAGCTCCTGCAGTTTGGCCTGCAGCGCCACCGCAGACCCTTCGGCATCGGGCACCGTGTCCAGGTTCAGGGCCACGCCGTCGGCAACCGCGCGCAGCGCTTCGGCGTCCATGAAGCCGGACAGGCGATTGATCACGGCCTCGGCGATCTGGTGCTTGCGCGCGAGCTCCGCGAGAGTTTCGCCCGCGATCACGCTGATGGGCGCCCCACTGCCGTCGGGCGCGGTGCCGGTGATAACGCTGGCGCCATGCATCGCGATGCGCAGCAGGAAGGTGTCGAGCTCGCCACCGTCCTTCAGGTACAGCTCTTCCTTGCCCGACTTCACCTTGTACAGCGGTGGCTGCGCGATGTAGATGTGGCCCCGCTCCACCAGCTCGGGCATCTGGCGATAGAAGAACGTCAGCAGCAGCGTGCGGATGTGGGCGCCGTCCACGTCGGCGTCGGTCATGATGATGATGCGGTGGTACCGCAGCTTGGCCACGTTGAAGTCGTCGGCGCCGTTGCTGCCGTTACCGTTGCCGTTGCCGCCAGTACTGGGGCTGCCGCCGGCCTTGCCGATGCCCGTTCCCAGCGCCGTGATCAGCGTCAGGATTTCATTGCTGGTCAGCAGCTTTTCGTAGCGCGCCTTCTCCACGTTCAGGATCTTGCCGCGCAGCGGCAGGATGGCCTGGAACTTCCGGTCCCGGCCCTGCTTGGCGCTGCCGCCGGCCGAGTCGCCCTCGACGATGTAGATCTCGCACAGCGCCGGGTCTTTCTCCTGGCAGTCGGCCAGCTTGCCGGGCAGGCCCATGCCGTCCAGCACGCCCTTGCGCCGCGTCATCTCGCGCGCCTTGCGGGCGGCTTCACGCGCCCGCGCCGCGTCGATGATCTTGCCGACGATGATCTTGGCGTCGTTGGGCCGCTCCTGCAGGTAGTCGCCCAGCATGCGCGCCACCACGTCCTCGATCGGGCCGCGCACCTCGCTGGAGACCAGCTTGTCCTTGGTCTGGCTCGAGAACTTGGGCTCAGGCACCTTCACGCTCAGCACGCAGGTCAGGCCCTCGCGCATGTCGTCGCCGGTGACTTCGACCTTGGCTTTCTTGGCCAGCTCGGTGTCGTCGATGTACTTGTTGATCACGCGCGTCATCGCCGCGCGCAGGCCCGTCAGGTGGGTGCCGCCGTCGCGCTGCGGGATGTTGTTCGTGAAGCAGAGCACTTGCTCGTTGTAGCCGCTGTTCCACTGCATCGCCACTTCGACGCCGATGTTGGTGTTCTGGTCGCTCTGCCGGTCGCCCATCGCGTGGAAGATGTTCGGGTGCAGGACGGTCTTGCCCTTGTTGATGAACTGCACGAAGCCCTTGACGCCGCCGGCG
>DATNBX010000098.1:0-7557 GCA_035571795.1 Ramlibacter sp. | reverse complement strand
CTATCAGGAAGGCTTCAACAAGGTCTATCCCGATATAGAGATCAAGTGGGTGCGCGACTCGACCGGCGTGATCACCGCCAAGCTGCTGGCCGAGAAAGCCAATCCGCAGGCCGACGTGGTGATGGGGGTGGCGGCTTCGAGTCTCGCGTTGCTGGACAAGCAGGGCATGCTCGAGCCGTATGCACCGCTGAACCTGGACGCCATCATGAGCCAGTACCGCGACAAGAAAAAAGTGCCGGCCTGGTGGGGCATGGACGTGTGGGGCGCCACCGTCTGCTTCAACACGGTGGAGGCGCAAAAGAAAAACATTCCCAAGCCGCAGAGCTGGCAGGACTTGACCAAGCCGGTCTACAAGGGCCAGATCGTGATGCCGAATCCGGCATCGAGCGGCACCGGGTATTTCGACGTGACGGCCTGGCTCACGCTGTTCGGGGACGACAAGGGCAAGGGCGGCGGCTGGAAGTTCATGGACGCGCTGCACGACAACATCGCCCAGTACACCCATTCGGGTTCCAAGCCGTGCAACATGGCCGCGGCGGGCGAGTACGTGGCCGGCATCTCTTTCGAGTACCGCGCCAACAGCAACAAGGCCAAGGGCGCGCCGATCGACCTGGTGTTCCCGAAGGAAGGCCTGGGCTGGGACCTGGAAGCGTTCGGCATCCACAAGGGCACCAAGAAACTGGAAGCGGCCAAGAAGCTTGCCGACTGGGCTTCCAGCAAGGACGCGATGCTGCTGTACGGCAAGAACTTCGCGATCACCGCGCAACCGGGGGTCGCTCCGCCGCTGGCCAACGTGCCCAAGGACTACGAGGCGCGGCTGGTGAAGATGGACTTCAACTGGGCCGCCGACAACCGCGAGCGCATCCTGGCCGAGTGGAACCGGCGCTACGACAGCAAGAGCGAGAAGAAGTGATCTGAGCGAGCAGAGCGTGGCCCAGGACCTGTTCCTCGAGCTTCGCCATATCCGCAAGGACTTCGGCGCCTTCACCGCCCTGCACGACATCAGCCTGGGGATCCGCCAGGGCGAGTTCGTCTGCTTCCTCGGGCCGTCGGGCTGCGGCAAGACCACGCTGCTGCGCATCGTCGCCGGCCTGGAGGTGCAAACCCGCGGCGAAGTCTGGCAGCGCGACCGCGACATTTCCAGGCTGCCGCCGGCACAGCGCGATTACGGCATCGTGTTCCAGAGCTACGCCCTCTTTCCCAATCTGAGCGTCGCGGACAACGTGGCTTATGGGCTGGTGAACCGCAAGACCCCGAAGGCGCAGGCGCGGCGCCGCGTGGAGGAACTGCTCAAACTGGTCGGCTTGCCGGGCAGCGAGGGCAAGTACCCGGCCCAACTCTCGGGTGGCCAGCAGCAGCGCGTCGCCGTCGCTCGCGCTCTGGCCACCGCGCCGGGACTGCTGCTGCTGGACGAACCGCTGTCGGCGCTGGACGCGCTGGAGCGGGTCCGGCTGCGCCAGGAAATCCGCGCGCTGCAGCAAAAACTTCAAGTCACCACCATCATGGTCACCCACGACCAGGAAGAGGCGCTGTCGGTCGCGGACCGGATCGTGGTGATGAATCACGGCGTGATCGAACAGGTGGGAACGCCGCTGGACATCTACCGCGAGCCGGCCTCGCCTTTCGTGGCCGACTTCGTCGGCAAGGTCAACGTGCTGCCGGCGCGGGTGGCAGGGGGCGAACTGCGCTTCGGCAGCCTGCGCATCCCATGCGAGGGCGCCGACCGCGAAGCCCGCGTCTACCTGCGGCCGGAGGACGTGCTGGCGCGGCCGATCGCCGCCGGCGATGCGCACGTGTTCGACGCCAGCATCGAGAAGATCGAATTCCTCGGCTCGTATTGCCATGTCCGGGTGGCGTCGCCGGCACTGGACGCGAACAAGCTGACCGTGTACCTGTCGCTGAACTTCCTGTCCGAGCAGTCGCTGGCGGTGGGCTCGCCGCTGAAGCTCAAGCTGCTGCCCGAGCGGATCAAGGTATTTTGATGTCCGCCGTGTTGCCCGCCGCGGTCGCCAGCGCGCCGGTCCGGCAGGCGGTGCATTGGACCGATCGCGTGGCGCAGGCGCTCCTGATTGCCGTTGCGCTGGTCCTGGTGGCGTTCCTGGCGCTGCCGCTGCTCACCATCCTGCTGCAATCGCTGCAGGGCCGGCAGGGCGAATTCGTGGCCCTGGCCAACTTCATTGCGTATGCCAGGACGCCCTCGCTGCTGGCCAGCCTGTGGCACAGCCTGTGGGTTTCGGCGGTGGCCACCGCCATCGCCGTGCCGCTGGCGTTCGGCTTTGCCTATGCGCTGGCGCGCTCGTGCATGCCGCTGAAGGCGCTGTTTCGCGGCATCACGCTGATCCCGCTGCTGGCGCCGTCGCTGCTGTCGGCGATTTCGCTGATCTACTGGT
Organism: Ramlibacter sp.; assembly: GCA_035571795.1. Taxonomy (GTDB): domain Bacteria; phylum Pseudomonadota; class Gammaproteobacteria; order Burkholderiales; family Burkholderiaceae_C; genus Ramlibacter. The sequence goes on along the minus strand of DATNBX010000098.1, from coordinate 5,167 downwards.
TCGGCAACCAGGGCGTGCTCAAGGGCTGGATGAACGGTATCGGCATCGCCGAAATCTACGGTGCGCCGGGCATCGTGGTGGCCGAATGCTTTGCGGTGTTTCCGCACGCCTTGATGATCCTGGTAACGGCCCTGACCTTGTCCGACGCGCGCCTGTACGAGGCGGCCGACGCCATGGGCACCAGCGCGGCACGCAAGTTCTTCACGATCACGCTGCCGGGCGCCAAGTACGGGCTGATCTCGGCGGCGCTGGTCACCTTCACGCTGGTCATCACCGACTTCGGTATTCCCAAGGTGATCGGCGGCAGCTTCAACGTGCTGGCCACCGACGTGTTCAAGCTGGTGATCGGCCAGCAGGACTTCGCCAAGGGCGCGGTGGTCGCCATCCTGCTGCTGGCGCCGGCGGTCTTCACGTTCGGGGTGGACAACTACGTCAGCCGCCGGCAGACCGCGATGCTGACCGCGCGCGCCGTGCCGTACCGGCCCAAGCCCTCGGCCAGGTACGACGCCGCGATGACGCTTTACTGCTCGCTCGTCGCCTTGCTGGTGTTGGCCATGCTGGGGATGGCGATCTTCGCTTCGTTCGCGAGTTTCTGGCCCTACAACCTGACGCCCAGCCTGCGCCACTACGTGATGGGCCTGGTCGATGCCGAGGTGGGGCAGGGCTTCATCAACAGCCTGAAGATGGCGTCCGGCACCGCGCTGTTCGGCACGGCGCTGGTGTTTTGCAGCGCCTACCTGATCGAGAAGACGCAGCAGGGCACGGGCGGTGCCGCGGGCGCGCTCAAAGGCATGGTGCGCATGCTGTCCATGCTGCCGATGGCCGTGCCCGGCCTGGTGCTGGGCCTGGGCTACATCTTCTTCTTCAACGAGCCGGGCAATCCGCTGGGGGGCCTGTACCACACGGTGACGCTGCTCACGCTGTGCACCATCGTCCACTTCTACACCACCGGCCACCTCACGGCGGTGACGGCGCTCAAGTCGCTGGACAGCGAGTTCGAGGCCGTCAGCGCCTCGCTCAAGGTTCCCTTCTTCAAGACCTTCTGGCGCGTCACGCTGCCGATCTGCACGCCCGCCCTGATCGACATCGCGCGCTACTTCTTCATCAACGCGATGACCACGATTTCGGCGGTGGTGTTCCTGTATTCGCCGCAAACCAAGGTCGCGTCGATCGCCATCCTGAACCTGGACGAGGCCGGCGAAATCGGTGCTGCCGCGGCGATGGCCGTGTTGATCGCGGCAGCTTCAGCGCTCGCGACGCTCGCGTTCATGGCGCTGGCGTGGTGGGTCAACCGCCGCACCCAAGCCTGGCGCGGCGTGCAAAGATAGAAAGGCAATAGCGATGGACAGAGACAAGATCCTGCTGACTCCCGGCCCGCTGACCACGACGCTGCGCACCAAGCTCGCCATGCTGCGCGACTGGGGCTCCTGGGACAGCGATTTCAACGAGATCACCGCGAGCGTGCGGGCTCGCCTGCTGGCGATCGTCCACGGCGAGGACTCGCACGTGGTCGTGCCCCTGCAGGGCAGCGGCACCTTCAGCGTGGAGGCGGCCGTCGCCACGCTGGTGCCGCGGGACGGCCATGTGCTGGTGCTGGACAACGGCGCCTACTGCAAGCGGGCGGCCCGCCTCACGGCGCTGATGGGGCGCCGCTGCAGCGTGCTCGAGTTCGACGAGGCGGCGCAGGTTTCGCCGGCCGCGCTGGAGCAGAAACTGGGCGCGGACACCACCATCACGCATGTGATCGTGATCCACTGCGAAACCGGCACCGGGGCGCTCAATCCGCTGCAGGAGGTCGCCAATGTGTGCGCGCTGCATCGCAGGAGCCTGATCGTCGATGCCATGAGTTCGTTCGGCGCGCTGCCGATCGACGCGCGTGAAGTACGGTTCGACGCGCTGGTCGCCGCCAGCGGCAAGTGCCTGGAAGGCGTTCCCGGCATGGGCTTCGTCGTCATCCGCAAGGAGGTCCTGGGCAGCTGCGCCGGCAACAGCCAGTCGCTGGCGATGGACCTGCACGACCAGCACACCTACATGGAGCGCACCGGCCAATGGCGCTTCACCCCGCCGACGCACGTCGTGGTGGCGCTGGCCGAAGCGCTCGCGCAGTTCGAGGCCGAGGGCGGCCAGCCGGCGCGGCTGGAGCGCTATACCCGCAACTACCGCATGCTGGTCCACGGCATGTCGCGCATGGGTTTCATGCCGTTTCTCGAGCCGGCCATCCAGGCGCCCATCATCGTCACGTTCCACGCGCCCGGCGATCCGCGCTACGAGTTCAAGGCCTTCTATGCGGCGGCGCGCCGCAACGGGTTCATCCTGTATCCCGGCAAGCTCACCCAGGTCGAAACATTTCGCGTAGGCTGTATCGGCGCAATCGGTGCCACCGAGATCGAGCAGGCCGTGCTGGCCGTGGCGATGGCGCTGGAGGATCTGGGCATCGCGTCGGGCGAGCCCGCGATCTGACTTGAAAAGTCCGACAACGAGAACCAAGAGACCTACGCATGGCGACTGCAAAAATTCACCCCGCCCTGGCCGCGATCCGCAAGTCCGGTGCGCAAAAAGTCAAAGTGGCCTGCAGCGACATCGACGGCGTGCTGCGCGGCAAGTACCTGCACAAGGACAAGTTCGAGGGCGCGGCCGAGGGCGGCTTCGGTTTCTGCGATGTGGTGTTCGGCTGGGACTGCGGCGACGTCACCTACGACAACACGCAGGTCACCGGCTGGCAGCATGGTTTCCCCGACGCGCTGGCGCGGCTGGATCTGAACACGCATCGGCAGGTGCCCTGGGACGGCGGCGTGGATTTCTTTCTCGGCGAATTCATCAACCCGGACGGCAGCCCGTTCCCGATCTGCCCGCGCCAGACCTTGAAGCGCGTGCTGCAGCGCGCCGAAAAACTCGGCTTCCAGGTGATGACGGGCATGGAGTACGAGTGGTTCAATTTCCGCGAGACGCCCCAGAGCTGGGCGGCCAAGAAGGGCGTGGCACCGGAGACCCTCACGCCGGGCATGTTCGGCTATTCGCTGCTGCGCGCCAACCAGAACCGCGAATTCTTCAACGCGCTGATGGACGAGATGCTGGCCTTTCGCGTACCGATCGAAGGGCTGCACACCGAAACCGGGCCGGGCGTGTACGAGGCTGCCATCGCGTTTTCGGAGGCGCTGGAGCAGGCCGATCGCGCCATCCTGTTCAAGACCGGCGCCAAGGAAATCGGCGCGCGCTTTTCCATCATGCCCAGCTTCATGGCCAAGTGGAGCCAGCTCTACCCGGGCTGCAGCGGCCATATCCACCAGAGCCTGTCGGACGGCAAGACCAATCTTTTCTTCGACGCCAAGAGCAGCCGCAAGATGAGCCGGCTGTTCGAAAGCTATCTGGCGGGGCAGGTCGCCTGCCTGATGGAATTCGCGCCGATGTTCTGGCCCACCATCAACAGCTACAAGCGGCTGGTCGACGGCTTCTGGGCCCCGGTCAAGCCGACCTGGGGCATCGACAACCGCACCGCGAGTTTCCGCGTGATCGCCGGCAGCCCCAAGGCGACGCGGCTGGAAACGCGCTGCCCCGGCGCCGACATCAACCCCTACCTGGCGATGGCCGCCGTCATCGCGGCCGGCCTGCACGGCGTGGAGAAGGGGCTCAAGCTCACGGCCCCGCCGATCACCGGCACCAACCAGGGTGCGGAAAACATCCCGCGGGCGCCGCGCACCCTCATCGAAACAACCCGCAACTTCAGCAACTCCGGCATCGCAAGGGATTTCCTGGGCGACACCTTCGTGGAACATTTCGCGGCGACCCGTGATTGGGAATGGCGGCAATGGCTCGACGGCGTGACCGACTGGGAGCTCAAGCGCTACTTTGAAATCATCTAGGCCTGTTCACCCTGTTCTTGCAAAACCATGGAAATCCGGCGCCTCGGTCCCAGCGATGCTTCCGCTTACCGCGCTTTGCGGCTGCGCGCGCTCTGGGAATTTCCGCAGGCCTTCACGTCCAGCCACGAGGAGGACGAGAAGGTGCCGCTGGAAGCTTCGGAAAAACGCCTGGGCTCGCCGCACTACAGGTTCTGGGGCGCATTCGAGGCTGGCGAGCTGTGCGGCATGGTCGGGCTGGGGTGCGAGACCCGGGCCAAGAACCGCCACAAGGCCAAGGTGGTCGGCATGTACGTGGCGCCCGAACGGATGGGTCGCGGCCTCGGCGCCGCGCTGATGAGCGCGCTGGTCGAGGAGGCCAGGGGCAGCGGCCTGGAACTGCTGGTGCTGACGGTGACCCAAGGGGAAGGCAGTGCGAAACGGCTGTACGAGCGCTGCGGTTTCAAGTCCTTCGGCATCGAGCCGCACGCCATCAAGGTGGACGGCCGGGCCTACGCCAAGAATCACATGTACCTGGAACTTTCATCGCCATGACCATCACCAGCTTTTCCTTTCCGACGGCCATCCGCTTCGGTGCGGGCGCGCGCAAGGAGGTGGCGCGGCACCTGATCGAGCAGGGATTCAGGCGGCCGCTGCTGGTCACCGACAAGTCGCTGGCGGCGCTGCCGGTGCTGGCTGAATTCCAGACCCACCTGGGCGGGCTGGAGGTGGCGGTGTTCTCGCAGGTGTCCGGCAATCCCGCCGCCAGCCAGGTGATGGAAGGCGCCGCCGCCTTCAAGGCGCACGACGCCGACTGCGTGATCGGCTTCGGCGGCGGCGCCGCGCTGGACGTGGCCAAGGTGGTGGGCATCCCCGCCACCCATGCGGGCGACATCATCGAATATGCCTGGGACCATCCCCAGGTGCGTCCGATCGACCGGCCTCTGCCCTATTTCGTCGCGCTGCCCACCACCGCCGGCACCGGCTCGGAAGTGGGACGCTCCTCGGTCGTGAGCGAAAACGAGAGCCACCTCAAGCGCGTAGTCTTCAGCCCGAAGATCCTGGCCAGGACGGTGTTCGCCGATCCCGAGCTGACCGTCGGCCTGCCGCCGGCCGTCACGGCGGCCACCGGCATGGACGCGCTCACGCACAACATCGAGAGCTACCTCTCGCCGGCTTACCACCCGCTTTGCGACGGTATCGCGCTGGAAGGTGCGCGCATCGCGGCCCGCGCGCTCGTCACCGCCGTGCATGAGCCGGCCAACCTGCAGGCGCGCAGCGACATGATGATGGCTTCGATGATGGGCGCGATCGCCTTCCAGAAGGACCTG
>DATNBX010000097.1:0-3763 GCA_035571795.1 Ramlibacter sp. | reverse complement strand
CCCAGCCGGATCACCCGCGGATTGCCGCTCTCGTACAGCGCCGCCACATCGGCCGCCCGGTGGTCCAGGACCGCGCGCTGGTTGATATAGCCCTTGTCGGTGATCTCGCCCGCATCGGCGCTGGGCGGCGCATCCTGGATGATCGCGCGCACCGGACATTGCGACGACCCGCCGCCCTCGGCCTGCAGCCGGCCCATCGCTTCGAGCACGTGCGATTGCAGCGCGCCGGCCGGGAGGGCCTTGGCCTGCGGGGTCGCAAACACCAGCAAGCCGATGTCGGTGCGGTCATGGCCCGCGATCACGACGTCGGCCACATGCGGGGCCATCGCCGACACGATGCGCGGGCGCAGCGTGCCGACGCTGACCCAGGTGCCGCTGGAGAGCTTGAAGTCTTCGGCCACCCGGCCGTTGAAGGCGACGCCCTGCGACGGGTCGGCTTCATTGACCAGCTTGCCGGCGTCGCCGATCTTGTAGAACCCTTCGTCGTCGAACGCGTCGGTGGTCAGCGTCTTGTGGCGCAGGTACCCCGGGAAGATGTTCGGCCCCCTGGCCCGCATTTCGAGCTTCTCGCCGTTGGGCACGAACTTCAGCTCGGCCCCGGGCAGCGGCAGCCCGATGCAGCCGGCCTGCTCCAGGCGCCAATGCACCGTCGTGATGGCGGGCGCGGTTTCGGTGGCGCCCCAGGCGGACGTGAACCACAGCGGCCGCTCGCGCACGTTGCGCGCCACCGCTTCGAGCCGTTGCCACAGGCTCTGCGGCAACGCCGCCGCCGCGTAGAAGATGCCCTCCAGGCGTTCGAAGATGTTCCTGGCCGTAGCGGGATCCTGTTCGAGGAACGGCAGCAGCATGTCGAAACCGCGCGGCACGTTGAAGTAGAAGTTGGGCTTGACCTCGCTCAGGTTGCGCACCGACCGCTCGATCAGGCCCGGGGCCGGCCGGCCTTCGTCGATGTAGAGCGTGCCGCCGTGCGACAGCACCATATGGAAGTTGTGGTTGCCCCCGAACGTGTGGCTCCAGGGCAGCCAGTCCACCAGCACCAGGGGATGGCGCAGCAGGAACGGCCAGACCTGGGCGATTTGCTGCTGGTTCGCGCACAGCATCCGATGGGTGTTGATGACGACCTTGGGGATGCCGGTCGAGCCGCTGGTCAGGAGGTACTTGGCGTGATCGATCGGCCGGATTGCCGCGAAGGCGTCCATCACGGCCGGTCCTTCGTTGGCTGCCTCCAGCAAGGCAAAGCTCTTCGCCTCGGGGTGTTCGCCGGCGTTGGCGCTGAAGTACACCGGACACTTGTCGCCCCAGGCCGCGACGGCCGGTCCGTAGACCCGGGCGTCCGAGGCATAGACCAGCGCCGGCGCCAGCTGGTCGAGGATGCCCGAGATCTTGGTGTAGTCCTTGGTCAAGCGGCAATAGGCGCTGGACACCATGCAGAAGGGCCGGCCCACGTGCATCGCGGCCAGCCCCAGCAGGCCCGCCTCGATCGAGTTGTCCGAGAGGATCACCACCGGGTTGCCGGCGGCAAAACCGGCGTCGATCAACGACTGCGCGATCCGGCCGACCCGCTCGCGCGCCTGCCGGTAGGTGACCTTGCGCCAGTGGCCTTCCGGATCGCGCTCGCACAGGAACAGCGCCTCCGGTGCGGTTTGCGCCCAGTGTTCCAGCCAGTCGCCGATGCAGCGGGTAAATGGCTGCAGGGGTTGCGGGTTGCGCAGCACGAAGCCGCCGCCGGTGCGCGGCTCCAATGCGACCTGCGGCGGCGCGAGCGACCGGCCGTCCTGGAAAGGTGCGTATGTCACGGTGTATCTCCTCGATTTGAGCGGCTGGTAATGCCCATCAGCCTGCAGATGGTAGCGCGCCCCGCATCGGACGAATCCTAGGCCTGCTCAGCCGCACTGAGCCGGCAAATCCGGACAACGCCGAGCCATCTATTCAGCGGACGCCGATGTCGCAAAGCCGGGTGCGCGCCCATAGTTCGAGCACGCCCGGAGGGGCATTCACTTAACCGCATTACGGAGCTTTGAAATGATCGATTCCACGCCGAGCCAATTCGAACTGCGCTTCCAGTCCCTGTTCGACAACGGGCGTGGCTTTGCGTTTCCATGCGACCCCAGGGGGCAAGTCGATATGAACCAGCTGACCGAGCGGGCCCGCAACAACTACCTGTACGCCCGCGCCGTCGTCGGCCGCGAGCTGGCATTCCCGGCGGTGCAGCGCGCCGTGCACTGAGCTTCGCCCGAGCTCGACCCCGGCAGCTAGGAGCCTGGGCTCCTACGGCTGCCCCTCCCCGCGGCATTGCATGGGCTGCGTGCTAAGCTGATCGCCCTTTTGCGCATCATCAAGCGAGCACCTTATGCCTGGACTTCTGCCCAACGTGGACCCCGACGGTCTGCTTGAATTCTCGGTGGTCTACACCGACCGCGCCCTGAACCACATGTCGCGCAGTTTCCAGGGCGTGATGAAGGACATCTCGGGCATCCTGAAAGACGTCTACCGCGCCCGCTCGGTTGCGCTCGTTCCCGGCAGCGGCACCTTCGGCATGGAAGCGGTGGCACGCCAGTTCGCCGGCGGCAAGCATGTCCTGGTGCTGCGCAACGGCTGGTTCAGTTATCGCTGGACGCAGATCTTCGACATGGGCCGGATCCCGGAATCCTCCACGGTGCTCAAGGCGCGGCGCACCGGCAGCGGGCCGCAGGGCCCGTGGGCGCCGGCCCCGATCGCCGAGGTGCAGGCCGCAATCCGCGACACCAGGCCCGCGGTCGTTTTCGCGCCGCATGTGGAAACCGCCTCCGGGATCATCCTGCCTGACAGCTACATGCGCGCGGTGGCCGACGCGGTGCACGAAGTTGGCGGCCTGTTCGTGCTCGATTGCATCGCCTCCGGCGCGATGTGGGTCGACATGCAGGCCATCGGTGTCGACCTGCTGGTCTCCGCGCCGCAAAAGGGCTGGAGCAGCTCGCCGTGCTGCGCCATGGTCATGCTCAGCGAGCGGGCGCGCGCCGCGATCGATGGCACCACCAGTTCCAGCTTCGCCTGCGACCTGAAGAAATGGCTGCAGATCATGGAAGCCTACGAGGGCGGCGCGCACGCCTATCACGCCACCATGCCCACCGATGCGCTGACGCGCCTGCGCGACGTGATGAAGGAGACCCAGTCGTACGGCTTCGCCAAAGTGCGCGCCGAGCAGGAAGAATTGGGCCGCAAGGTCCGCGCTCTGTTCGAAAGCCGCGGCCTGCCCAGTGTCGCGGCCGAAGGCTTCAAGGCACCGGGCGTAGTGGTGAGCTACACCACCGATCCGGAGATCCAGTCGGCCCGCAAGTTCCTGGCCGAAGGCCTGCAGACCGCCTCGGGCGTGCCGCTGCAATGCGACGAGGGAGCCGATTTCATGTCCTTCCGGGTCGGCCTGTTCGGTCTCGAGAAGTGGCACCACGTGGACCGCACGGTGGCGCAGCTCGCGGCCGCGCTGGACCGCATCGGACTGGGCGCGCCGGCCGGCGCCGCGCGGGCCCAGCCCGCGACGGCCTGAAGCGCGGCGCCTCGCCTAATTCGCGCCGTCGCCGGACTTCGTCCGGCCGTCGCGCTGGGGCACCGTGATCGGCGCGACCTCGACCCGCGCCACGCCGTCTTTGCGGCTTATGCCGATCTCGTGCGCCGTGCGCGGCGACAAGTCGACGATGCGGCCGCGCACATAAGGACCACGGTCCTGGATCGTCACGGCCGTGCTCTGGCCGGTTTCGAGATTGGTGACCTTTGCCCGCGTGCCGAG
>DATNBX010000096.1:0-3898 GCA_035571795.1 Ramlibacter sp. | reverse complement strand
GGTGCGCATGGTGTTCAACACAAAGTCCGCCAGGGGCCGCGTGAAGTCGAAGCCACTGGGCAATCTGGTGGCCCTGCTCGGGCTCATGCGGTCGGTGATCGGCGCGCGCCTGAGCGGCGCCTACAAACGCAACCCGTTCTTTGGGACAGGAGCGGGCACCCCGGTCGCGCGTCCTCGCGAACTGACCAAGGCCGAGCGGGAGCGAATCACGCAGCAAGGGATGCAAGGATGACACCGATCAAGTACTACTGGGAAGACTTCACGCCCGGCTGGGAATACGAATCGCAGCCGAGAATTCTCACATCGCGCGAGATCACCACGTTCGCGCGCGAATACGATCCGCAGACTTACCACACCGATGAAGAGGCGGCGAAATCCTCGCCCTTTGGCGGCCTGATCGCCAGCGGCTGGCAAACTTGCAGCGTGGCGATGCGGCTGATGTGCGACGGCTACCTGCTGCAAACCTCGTGCATCGGATCTCCTGGGCTCGATGGGTTGCGCTGGTTCAAGCCCGTGAGACCGGGCGACGCACTGCGGCTGCATTCGACAGTGCTCGACCAGGCCCCATCGCAGAAGGATCCGACCCGCGGCACAGTGAAATTCCGCTGGGACGTGCTCAACCAGAAAAATGAGGTTGTGTGTTCCATGACGGGCTTGCAGCATTACCGCCGCCGCACGCCGGCGAAGATTCAGAATGGACAAACGTGAAGTCCGTGATCGCACTCTGGCTCGTCGCTGCCAGCGCGGCGATCGTTCTGCTGCTGGGCCTCATGCATCTCCTATATACGTTCCACGGTCCAAAGCTGTTGCCCCGCGATCGTGAGCTTCACGTGCGCATGCAGGAGGTCTCGCCTGTCATCACGCGTCAAACAACGATGTGGAAGGCCGGGGCGTCCTCTTGGCTACCTTCCTCTATGCATTCGCGCTGATCGTCATCTGGGCCTGACCCTCCCATCGCCGTGCGTGCGCGTCACCCATTGTTTCATCTCACCTTGCCTTGTGATCGACGTACCATTCGGGCACTACGATTACTTCCCACGACCGCCATGTGCCGGAACATCAAGACGCTGTTCAACTTCGAGCCTCCAGCCACCGAAATGGAGATCCGCGACGCATCGTTGCAGTTCGTCCGAAAGCTTAGCGGCTTCAACGTGCCATCCAAGGCAAACGAGGCAGCATTCGAGCGAGCCATTGAAGAGGTAGCTGCGTCGGCCAGGGCTCTCATCCAGTCGCTTGTCACAACCGCTGAGCCACGCAATCGGGAGGTCGAGGCCGCGAGAGCGCGAGCAAAGGCAGCCGCCAGGTTCGGCGTTCACCAGTGAGCACCAAGGCGCCGGCCAGTGCCAAACGCCATTGAGATCGAGACTGCGCGCCTGCGGCTTCGCCAGTGGCGCGAATCAGACCGCGCACCGTTTGCCGCGATGAATGCCGATGCGCAAGTCATGGAATTCTTCCCGTCGCTTCAGTCACGCGAAGCAAGCGACGCGAGTATCGACGAGTGGCAGTCGCAGCTGGCGCAGCGTGGCTGGAGCAATTGGGCCGTCGAGGTGCTGTCGTCGCGTGTGTTCATCGGCTTCGTCGGCTTGTCCGTACCCAGGCGCGTTCTACCGTTCTCGCCGTGCGTAGAGGTCGGCTGGCGCTTGGCACGCCCACATTGGGGCCAGGGTTACGCAACGGAAGGGGCGCGTGCGGCCTTGCGGGTCGGTTTCGAGCGACTCGAGCTCGCCGAAATCGTGTCGTTCACGTCCGTGCTGAACTCGCGGTCGCGGGCTGTGATGGAGCGCATCGGCATGCGCAACGCTCACGAAGACTTCGAGCATCCAAGCATTCCCGAAAACCACTCTTTGCGGCCACACTGCCTGTATCGAATCAACCGCGCGCAGTGGAGCGGGAATGCCGGCTGATGCGGAAGTGCCGTATCAGTCGCGGGCCGCGCCGTTGATGGCCACTAGCGCTGCTTCAGCCTCGGCGGCAAGACTGCGCATGATCTCGGCCACCGGCAGGATCCCTCTGATGCCGCCGGCCGTCTGACCGGCCGTCAACAGGGTTTCGTGCGGCCGGCCCGCCTGATGCGAAGCCACGATCAGGCCGCGTAATCGGTCGCTGTTCTGGCGCGCTTCCTCGGGCCTGGCGGTCCATTCGTCCAGGAAAGCCGTGTGTAGCGAGCGCAGCACGGTGTTGTATCCGGCCGCGCCGGGCAGCGGGCTGATGTCGTTGAGCACTTCGGCTTTCATCGTGTCTTCGGATCGCGCGGCGATGATCGCCTGCTTCCACTCAAGCGGGATCGGGGCCTCCTCGCTGGCGAGGAAACGGGTGCCGAGATTCACGCCGGCGGCGCCCAGCACCAGTGCGGCCGCGAAGCCCCGGCCATCGAAGATACCGCCGGCCGCGACCACCGGCACCGGCGACACGGCGTCGACCACCTGCGGGACCAGCACCATCGTGCCGACGTTGCCGCCATAGCCGCCCGCCTCGCCACCCTGCGCGATGATCACGTCGGCGCCGCGCTCGGCTGCCTGGACCGCCTGCGCGACGGTCGTGACCTGCACCATCACGCGAGAACCCGCATCGTGCGCTTGCTGCACGAGCTCGCCGGGATCGCCCAGCGCGAACGAGATCACGGCCGGCCGCGCCGCCAGCGTGTGGGCAAACGCCTCGGCATCGAGCAGTTGCGGCACGTGGTTGATCGCGTACGGCCGATCGGTCAGCTTCCGCACCATGTCGATGTCGCGCTTGATGGCGGCGGTGGTGCGGAACAGCGAGCCGATGCTGCCCAGGCCGCCCTGGTTGGACACGGCCACTGCGAATTCGGCCGACGTGGCAGAGCCCATTGGCGCGAGGACGATGGGGACTTCAATGCCCAGAAGATCACATAGCGCTGTTCTTGGCATGGGGACTGCTCCCGCTGGGTTGGGTCCGCTCGCTCAATGCGTGCCTGATCGCGAACGCGGCGGCCTCGGTTCGATTGGTCGAGTGGGTCTTGCTCAGGATGCTGCGCACATGGTTGGCGACGGTGTTGGGGCTGACGAACAGCTCGAGCGCAATCTGGCGGTTGCTCTTGCCCGCGGCGACGAAGCTCAAAACCTGGGCCTCGCGCTCGCTCAAACCCGCCGGGTAACGCGTTGACGCAGCCCCGGACATCATCGGCGCGCGGCAGGCATCGATGCGCGCGGCCAGCGCACGCATGCCAAGAGCACCGGCATCGTGCGCCGCGGCTTCGAGCAGGTTTTCAGCCGTTTGCCGGTCCGCCCCGTCGTGGCGCGCCAGCAGCATCGAGGCGTAGTGGTAGCGGGCGTGGGCCAGGGCCGGGCGCGCGCCCTGCCGTTCGTTCAGCGCGAGCGCCGCGATGAAATGCCGCTCGGCCTGGGTCCACCGCTTCATCGTCGCGCATAGCGACCCGAGCACGGCATCGGCGGCGCCAAAGCAGGCGATCGAGGTGCCGGCCAGCAGATTGCGGCCCGAATACGGTTGCAGCAACGAATACAAAATGTCGGCCCGCTCCGCATCGGCCAGAGCGCTGCAAACCTGCGCTAGGTACGTCATGCTGGCGACCCAGGCGCCGTCGCGAACGAGCGTACGAAAGCCGTCGGCCGCGAGCGTTTCGAACTGGGTGCGCGCCTCTTCGAGCTGCCCCAGCTCCGTGTAGATCAGCGCGAGGCCGGGACGCCAGATGTTGGACTCGGGCTGGCTCTGCACGAAGTGCCGCACCACGGGACCGACCTCGTCCAGGCGCCCCTGTTCGCGCCGCAAGGTGAATAGCTGCACGCCATAAACGCCGGCAGCGTCCAGCCCCGGCATCCGGTCTCCGATCTCCAGCGTGCGCTGCGCCAGGCGCTCGGCGTCGTCGAACCGGCCCTCGAACAGCGCATGCATGGTGCGCGACGACGCGGCGACGTAG
>DATNBX010000095.1:0-5297 GCA_035571795.1 Ramlibacter sp. | reverse complement strand
TCTCCTGTTCAAGTTGATCAACATCAACCAAAGAAGCACTCCATGCTTGTTGGTTTGCATGAAGCGATTCATGAAGTTGGGCTAAGGCCCAGCTTCATGAACACCGTTGCCCGGCTTGCGCCATGCTTCTTGCGGCATGGTACGCAACCCGAGCGAATCCTGAACTCTTTACTGCTCTTGCAATCAATCCCAGGAAAGCGCGCCACCCGTCTGGTACTCGATCACACGGGTCTCGAAGAAATTGCGCTCTTTCTTCAGGTCAATCATTTCGCTCATCCACGGGAACGGATTTTCCTCGTTCGGATAAAGCGCTTCCAGGCCGATCTGCGTGGCGCGGCGGTTCGCGACGTAACGCAGGTAGCCTTTGAACATGGAGGCGTTGAGGCCCAGGACGCCACGCGGCATGGTGTCCTCGGCATAGTGGTATTCGAGCTCGACGGCTTTGGCGAACAGCGCCTTGATTTCGGCCTTGAACGAAGCCGTCCACAGGTGCGGGTTCTCAAGCTTGAGCTGGTTGATCAGGTCGATGCCGAAGTTGCAGTGCATCGATTCGTCGCGCAGGATGTACTGGTATTGCTCGGCGGCGCCGGTCATCTTGTTCTGCCGCCCCATCGCCAGGATTTGGGTGAAGCCGACGTAGAAGAACAGCCCTTCCATCAGGCAGGCGAAGACGATCAGCGACTTCAGCAGCTTCTGGTCGGCTTGCGGCGTTCCGGTCTTGAAGTCGGGATCCATCACCGCCTCGATGAAGGGGATCAGGAACTGGTCCTTGTCGCGGATCGAGGGGATCTCGTTGTAGGCGTTGAAGATCTCCGACTCGTCCAGGCCCAGCGACTCCACGATGTACTGGTAGGCATGGGTGTGGATCGCTTCTTCGAAAGCCTGGCGCAGCAGGAACTGGCGGCACTCCGGCGCGGTGATATGGCGGTAGGTGCCCAGCACGATGTTGTTGGCGGCCAGCGAGTCGGCGGTGACGAAGAAGCCCAGGTTGCGCTTGACGATGCGGCGCTCGTCCTCGGTCAGGCCGTTCGGATCTTTCCACGTCGCGATGTCGCGCGTCATGTTGACTTCCTGCGGCATCCAATGATTGGAGCACGCAGCCAGGTACTTTTCCCAGGCCCATTTGTACTTGAAGGGCACCAGCTGGTTGACGTCGGTCTGGCCGTTGATGATGCGCTTGTCGGCGGCATCGACGCGGCGTGCGGCGGCGGGGGAAATCGTGAAGGGGGTTTGCGGCAGAGGTGAAGAGTCCACCTCGCGGTTCGGAGTGAATGAACCGCTTTGCGATGCTGGCGATATGGGCTTGAGTTCTTCGTCCCAGGTCAACATAAGTTTTCCAATGCGTGGATTATGTGAGACAGTGCCGCGAAATGCAAAGTGTCCGTTCACATCACGGCCCGATTGTGTTGCTCAATTGCATCGGGTTTCTGTCAGAGAACGCCGACACTTTGCAATCTTCATTGACATGCCTCGCAGCCCGGATCGTCGATGGCGCAGAACTTGATATCGGTCGCTGCAGCGGCATCGAATCGCGAAGGCGAGTCGTCGGAAATCTGCGCACGCCCAGCTGCAGCCGCGGCATCGAGCATGCTCGAGCCGGCTGGCGCGCCGCCCGACGACACCGCGTTCAGCCGGCCGGATTGCACCGTCGACTTCTCGGCATGCGTCGCACTGCTGGTGCGCAGGTAGTAGGTGGTCTTCAGGCCGCGCAGCCACGCCAGCTTGTAGGTTTCGTCCAGCTTCCTGCCCGAGGCGCCCGCCATATAGATATTGAGCGACTGGGCCTGGTCGATCCACTTCTGGCGCCGCGCCGCGGCCTCCACCAGCCAATGCGGTTCGATCTCGAAAGCGGTCGCGTACAGCTCCTTGATTTCGCGCGGCACCCGGTCCACCGGCCGCAGCGATCCGTCGAAATGCTTGAGGTCCATGACCATTACGTCGTCCCACAGGTCCAGGCGCTTGAGCTCGCGCACCAGGTAATGGTTGACGACGGTGAATTCGCCGGACAGGTTGGACTTGACCGACAGGTTGCCGAAACAGGGCTCGATCGAGGCATCCACGCCGACGATATTGGAGATGGTCGCCGTGGGCGCGATCGCCACGCAGTTGGAGTTGCGCATGCCGTCGCGCCCGATCTTGCCGCGCAGCGCCTCCCAGTCCAGCGTGGCCGAGCGGTCGACTTCCACATATGAAGCGCCGCGCTGCCGGCCGAGCAGCTCTATAGTGTCCAGCGGCAGGACGCCCTGGTCCCAGAGCGAGCCGGGGTAACTCGAGTACTTGCCGCGTTCGCGTGCCAGTTCGGTCGAGGCCCAGTAGGCGTGATAGCAGATGGCCTCCATCGACCGGTCGGCGAACTCCATGGCCGGCTCCGAGGCATAGGGGATGCGCAGCTCGTACAGCGCATCCTGGAATCCCATGATCCCCAGGCCGACTGGCCGATGGCGCAGGTTCGAGTCGCGCGCCTTCTTGACGGCGTAGTAGTTGATGTCGATGACGTTGTCGAGCATGCGCATCGCCGTCGTGACCGTGCGCTTGAGCTTGTCCTGATCCAGCACCTTGGAGCTGCCGGCGGGCGCGTCCTTTAGGTGGTTCACGAGGTTGACCGAACCCAGGTTGCACACCGCCGTCTCGGCGTCGCTGGTATTGAGCGTGATCTCGGTGCAAAGGTTGGAGGAGTGCACCACGCCGGCGTGCTGCTGGGGCGAGCGGATGTTGCAGGCGTCCTTGAACGTGATCCAGGGATGGCCGGTTTCGAACAGCATCGACAGCATCTTGCGCCACAGGTCGCTAGCCCGCACGGTGCGGCTGGGCTTGATCTCGCCGCGCCCGGCCTGCTCCTCGTAGGCCTTGTAGGCCTGTTCGAACTCGATCCCGAACTTGTCGTGCAGGTCGGGGACGTCGGACGGCGAGAACAGCGTCCACTCGCCGTTTTCCATGACGCGCCGCATGAACAGGTCCGGCACCCAGTTGGCGGTGTTCATGTCGTGCGTGCGGCGGCGATCGTCACCGGTGTTCTTGCGCAGTTCCAGGAACTCCTCGATGTCCAGGTGCCAGGTCTCCAGGTAGGTGCAGACCGCACCCTTGCGCTTGCCGCCCTGGTTCACGGCCACGGCCGTGTCGTTGACGACCTTGAGGAACGGCACCACGCCTTGCGATTCGCCATTGGTGCCCTTGATGTGCGAGCCCAGGGCGCGGACCCGGGTCCAGTCGTTGCCCAGGCCGCCGGCAAACTTGGACAGCAGCGCGTTTTCCTTGATCGACTCGTAGATGCCCTCCAGATGGTCCGGCACCGTGGTCAGGTAGCACGACGACAGCTGCGAGCGCAAGGTGCCGCTATTAAATAGGGTGGGGGTGCTGGACATGAAGTCGAAGCCCGACAAAACCTCGTAGAACTCGATCGCCCGCGCTTCCCGGTCTACCTCGTTCAATGCCAGGCCCATCGCCACGCGCATGAAGAAAGCCTGCGGCAGCTCGATGCGGGTCTTGCGAACGTGCAGGAAGTAGCGGTCGTAAAGTGTCTGCAAGCCGAGGTAATCGAATTTCAAGTCCCGTTCGGCCTGCAGTGCCGCGCCCAGCTTTTCCAGGTCGAATTGCAGCAGCCGCTCGTCCAGCAGCTGGGCCTGGACGCCTTTTTTCACGTAGCCGGGAAAGTAGTCCACATAGCTGCGCGCCATTTCGGACGGGGGCAGGTCGCGGCCCAGCACTTCCTTGAAGATCGTGTGCAGCAGCAGGCGGGCCGTCGCATAGGTGTAGTCGGGATCTCTTTCGATCAGCGTGCGGGCCGCCAGGATCGACGCTTTGTAGACCTCGTCCATGGGCACGCCGTCGTACAGATTGCGCAGCGTCTCCGCCATGATCGGTTCGGACTTGACGTCGGCGCCCAGTCCCTCGCAGGCTGATTCGATCAGCCGCTTCAAATTGTCGAGATCGAGGGCGACGCGCTGGCCGCCGTCCACCACGTGCAGGGCCGCCGCCTTGGGCACTTGCCGGGCTGACTGCCTGGCGCGCTCCTGGGCGCGATGTTCGCGGTACAGCACATAGGCACGCGCGATCTCGTGGTGACCGCCGCGCATCAGGCCCAGTTCGACCTGGTCCTGCACATCTTCGATGTGGAAAGTGCCGCCGGCCGGTCGCGAACGCACCAGCGCCCGGATCACGGCCTGGGTCAGGGCGTCCACGGTTTCGCGCACGCTGGCCGATGTCGCCGCCTGGGTGCCATGCACCGCCAGGAAGGCTTTCATCATCGCCACCGAAATCTTGTGCGGCTCGAAAGGCACGACCGCGCCGTTGCGGCGGATGATCTGGTAATCGGCCAGCGCGTTCGCGGCGGCGCCGGGGGTGCAGGCCTCGGCATGGCCGGGGCTCAGGCCGGCAGCTGATGGGGTACTCAAAGTGATCTGCATCTATTCCTCGTCTTGCAATGCTTGCTGGGCTGCCGGGGCGCCGATTCAGGGGCCCGGCAGGGCGGTGGGGCCCAGACACTATTGTGCAACGAGGAGCACTATACCTAGTGTATTTTATGATTTCAATACACTACATATAGTGTTTTCACTGAACGACAAGACGCTTGCGCGCGCGCTGCCGGCGCGCCGGGAGCAGGCCTGAAGGATAGTTATGCGGGAAAACGCTGCGGCGGCCAGGCGAGGCTGCGCCGCAGCAAGCTCCAGTCGAAGCCCGCGCCCGGATCGCCCTTGCGGCCCGGCGCGATGTGCTCGTGCCCGGCGATGTGCTCGATCGGGTAGCGCTGCGCGATCACGGCGCACAGCCCGGACAGCGCTTCGTACTGGGCAGTTTCGAACGGGCCGCCTTCCACGCCTTCGAGTTCGATGCCGATCGAGTCGTCGTTGCACTCGCTGCGGCCCCGGTAGCGGGACGCGCCGGCGTGCCAGGCGCGCTGGTCGCAGCTGACGAACTGCCAAAGATCACCGTTGCGGCGGATGTAGAAATGCGCCGACACCGCCAACCCTTCGATGCTCTTGAAGTAGGGATGCGCGTTCCAGTCCAGCGTATTCGAGAACAGCTGCTGCACCTCGTCGCCGCCGTACCGGCCCGGCGGCAAGCTGATGGAGTGCACCACGACCAGATCGATCGATGATCGCGGCGGCCGAGGCCCGAAATTGGGCGACGGGAGCTTGCGTGCGAAGCCGTACCAGCCGCAGCGCCACAGCGCGGGCGCGTCAGGCCGGCTCGTCATTGGCTTCGTCACCGGCCGGAGCGGCGATGGCCAGCCGGGCGATCCGGTAGCGGATCTGCCGCAGGCTCAGGCCCAGCCGCTGCGCCGCGGCGGTGCGGTTGAA
>DATNBX010000094.1:0-2674 GCA_035571795.1 Ramlibacter sp. | reverse complement strand
AACTGGAGCGCACCTTCCGCCAGAAGCCGAAGGATTATTGGGTCGAGACCTTGCTGGCGGCAGGCATTCCCGCCGGGCCGATCCTCACGTATCCGGAGGCATTCGAAGGCGAGCACGCACGGGCGCGCGAGATGCGCATGGAGATCGATCATCCGGTCGAGGGCAAGGTGCCCAACATCGGCTTTCCGGTCAAGCTTTCCGGTACGCCGCAGCAGGTGCGCCGTCACCCTCCGCTGCTGGGCGAGCACACCCGCGAAGTGCTCGATGAACTGGGCATCGGCGCCGAGGAGCAGGCGCAGCTGCAGGCCCAAGGAGCGTTTGCGCCATGAACGAAACCGGCAACGAAGGCAGCGTGCGCCTGATCGTCGAGGACAACATCGGCCTGGTCGTGTTCGACCGGCCGGCGGCGCGCAACGCGATGACCTGGACGATGTACGAGCAGCTCGGGGACATTTGCGAACTGCTGTCCCAGGACTCCGAAGTGCGCGTCGTGTGCCTGCGCGGCGCCGGCGGCGCGGCATTCGTCGCCGGTACCGACATCGAGCAGTTCAAGGCGTTCAAGGACGGTGCGGCCGGCGTCGAGTATGAACAGCGGATCGACTCGGCCATCGCGCAGCTCGAGGCGCTGCCCATGCCGACCGTGGCGGTGATCGAGGGCTGGGCCGTGGGCGGCGGGCTGGCGATCGCGACCGCCTGCGACATCCGCATCGGGACGCCTTTGGCGCGGCTGGGCGTGCCGATTGCCCGCACCCTCGGCAATTGCCTTTCGATGGCGAATCTGGCGCGCCTGGTGGCCGCATTCGGCCGGCCGCGCGTGCAGCGGATGCTGCTCGACGCCGAGATTCTCGGTGCCGAGGAGGCGCTGGCCTGCGGCTATCTGGCCCAGATCGTGGATGCCGATGCGATCGATGCCGCGGCCGCCAACCTGTGCCAGCGGCTTGCGTCGCTGGCTCCCGTCACACAGGCCGTGACGAAGGAGGCGCTCGGCCGGCTGCTGCTGGCAAACCTGCCCGACGCCCGCGACCTCATCCTGCGCAGCTACGGCAGCGAGGATTTCCGGGAGGGCGTGAACGCTTTTTCGGAGAAGCGCAGCCCGAACTGGAAGGGCCGCTGATCGCGGCTTTCACGTTTTTCCATGGATCTCCGCGGGCACGCGGCGGCGGTAATGCTGCCGGCCCGTCATGGAGCACACGACCTCGTTTTTCTGGTTGAGCACGTCCCAGCGGAACTTCACCGTGCCGCGGGTCGGATCCTTCTGCGACGCTGTCTGGTCGAGCACGGTCGAATGCAGCCGCAGCGCGTCGCCGGGCCGCACCGGCTTGAACCAGCGCAATTCATCGAGCCCCGGCGATCCGATGCACGAGGTCTGGAGCAGGTAGCCGTCGCACATGAGCCGCATCGCCACGCCGCAGGTTTGCCAGCCGCTGGCAATCAGCCCGCCGAAGGGCGAGGATTTCGCCGCCTCTTCGTCGGTGTGATAGGTCTGCGGATCGTATTCGCGCGCGAACGTGGTGATCTCGCCCGATGTGAGCGTTCTGGACTGCGATTCGAACTGCCAGCCCACAGTGAAGTCTTCCCAGTAGTATTTGATCGGTGTCATTTTCCTGTTCCGGGTTCGTTGGGCAGCGGCGCCAGGGAGCGCAGGTAGGCGATCAGGGCGCCAAGGTCCGGCGGCGTGAGTTTGCTGGTCGTGTTGGTGACCACCTCGCCCATGGCCTTGGCAGTGACGTCACCGTCGGGCGACAGGCCGGACAGCAGGAATTCCTTCAGGTCGCCGTCGTTCCATTTCTTCAGGCCGGTTGGCGTGAGGTTGGCGACGTCCTTGCCCTCCGGCCCTTTGCCACCGGCCAAGGCCCGCCCCGACTTCGGGCCGCCCATGAAGTTTCGCGGCGTATGGCATTCGCCGCAGTGGCCCAGCGCCTGCACCAGATAAGCGCCCCGGTTGACGGGGGCGCTGGCCTGCGCGATGGGAGTAAACGGCCCCGGGCTGAAAAACAGCCATTTCCACGCTGACACGGCAAAGCGAAAATCAAACGGAAGACGCAGATCGTGCTGCCGACTGGGCTGGCTGCTGGGCGGCAGGGTACGCAGGTAGGCCCACAGGTCGTGCAGGTCTGCATCCGATATCTTGGTAAACGACGGGTATGGAAAGGCCGGGAAGTAGTTGCTTCCGTCGGGGCGCTCCCCGTATCGCATGGCGCGGATGAACTGTGCCTCGGTCCAGGCGCCTATTCCAGCTTTCCGGTCAGGCGTGATGTTGGGGCCGTAGAACGTGCCGAATGGGGTCTTGAGGGCACGCCCACCCGCAAATGGCACTGCATCCTTCTTCTCGGCGGTGTGGCAGCCCAGGCAGCCCCCCGCAGCCACCAGATAGGCTCCGCGCTGCGCGTCATCCGCGATGGGCTTGCCCACAACCTGTGCAATGGCCTGCCCGCCCAGTACCAATAGCGCAATGGCCAGGACCGCCTTTTGCAACCCGTGCAAGCTCTTGATCCCTACCTGGCTGGCGTGAAATTGCAAAAGGCAGTTGTAATGAAGCGCTTGCGCCGCGCGGTGTGGCGCGGCGTTTCAGATGCTATTTCGGTTTGACGCGGAAGTCATCGTGGCAAGCGCCACAGGCCTTGCCCACTGCGCCGATAGCTGCCTTCGTGTCGGCTTCATTTCCGCCTTTTGA
>DATNBX010000093.1:0-10823 GCA_035571795.1 Ramlibacter sp. | reverse complement strand
GCCGATGCCCAGCGCCACCAGTTTGCCGGCCTTCACGTGCGGCAGCGCCACGTGGATCGGCAGGAACATCACGTCGACCTGCCCGCCGAGCAGGTCGGTGAGGGCCTGCGCGGTCCCGCGATAGGGAACGTGGGTGATGAACACACCCGTCCTGTTCTTGAACAGCTCCATCGACATGTGGTGCGGCGTGCCGACGCCAGGACTGGCGTAGTTGATCGCGCCGGGCCGGCGCTTGGCGGCGGCCAGCAGGTCCGCCGCCGACTTGAATCCGGTGTGCGGACTGGCCACCAGCAGCAATTGCCCCCAGCTGGTCAGCGTGACCGGCACCAGATCTTTCACCGGATCGAACGGCAACTGAGGGTAGAGGGTGCGGTTGGCCACCAGCGTATTGACCGTGACCAGCAGCGTCGAACCATTGGGCGGCGAGCGCACCACCGCTTCAGTGCCGATGTTGCCCGAGGCGCCGGCGCGGTTGTCGACGACGACTGGACGGCCGAGCCGCTCGCCCAGCTTGGGGCCCACCGTGCGGGCGATCAGGTCGATGCCGGTGCCGGGCGTGAAGGGCACGATCAGGCGCAACGTGCCTTGCGCCGGTGCCGCCGGGGCCGGCGCCGGCGCCTGGGCCGCGGCATTGAAGCTCACCAGCGCGGCGAAGATGACCGCGGCGGCGGCCCGCCATTGGGAAACAAGCATGCTATTTCGCCCCAGGTTGGTATGCTAACTATTATCCGAAGCCGTCCGCGCGGCACAATCCAGGCATTCCCTAAACTGGTCCAGCTCGTGTCCGCCCAAACGCCAGCCAGTCTCAGCCAGCTCTATTTGCGCCCCGGTTTCCTGCTGCGGCGCGCGCATCAGATTTCCGCTGCGGTCTTCGAGGACGAATGCCGCGAGTTGGCTTTGACGCCGGCCCAGTTCGGCGTGCTCACGGTGCTGAAGGTGCACCCCGGCCTCGGCCAGTCGAGCCTGGCGCGCGCCCTGGGCTTCGACAAAGTGACGATGCTGCGGGTACTGCGCGGCCTGGAGGCGCGGGGACTGCTGGACCGCGCGCCGGCGCCTAGCAACAGGCGCAATGTCTCGGTGGCCCTGACGGCCCGCGGGGCGGCCGTGCTGGCACAGGCACAGAAGCCCGCCGAGAAGGCCTACAAGCGCCTGCTGGCGCCGCTGGACAAGACGCAGCAGGCCCAGCTGGTCGAGCTGCTGCAACGGCTGACCGGCGAGCTCGAGGATGACGCTCGCGCGGCTTTCGTGCCGCCGGGGAAAGAGTAGCCAGCCTCAGGTGTTGCGCTTGTCGATGCCCCAGCGTGCCAACGCGGCATCGTCGCTGACCCGCGCGTCGACCCAGCCGCCGCCCTCGGGCGTGCGTTCCTTCTTCCAGAACGGTGCCTGGGTCTTGAGGTAGTCCATCAGGAATTCGCAGGCCTTGAAACTCTCGCCGCGATGGGCCGAAGTCACGGCCACCATCACGATCTGGTCCAGCGGCTGCAGCAGCCCGACGCGGTGGATCACACGTACACCGTAGGTGCCGAAGCGCCGCTGCGCCTCGTCGATCATCGCCTCGATGGCCTTTTCCGTCATGCCCGGGTAATGTTCGAGTTCCATCGACTCGATCGGGGCCGTCGCCGCGTCGCGATCCGCGTTCCGGTCGCGAACGGTCCCGATGAAAGCGCACACCGCTCCGACCCGCTTGTCAGCGCGCCGAAGCGCGGCCACTTCGTCGGCGAGGTTGAAGTCCTCGGTCTGGATCGAGACGCTGGCGCTCATGCTACCCGCCCGTCACCGGAGGAAAGAAGGCCACTTCGCCGCCCTCGCTCAACGCCGCGGTTTCGTCGCTCATCGCCTGGTTCAGGGCGACGCGAACTGCCTTGCCTCGAGCGAGGCTTTGCGCATAGGCGCCGCCGCGTGCGACCAGCTCGTCGCGCAGCGCCGCGAGGCTGGCGGCCGACGTTTCGACCGTTTCGCTGCCGCGCCCCAGGGCCTCCCGGATCGAAGCGAAATACTTCACGGTCACTTTCATGTGGTCAGCTCGGCAAGCGAAATGAAACGCACGGGCTCGCCGCGCTCGATGTTGTGGCCCGGCGGATTGTCCACCAGGCCATCGCCCCAGACCGCGGAAGTCAGTACGCCCGAGCTCTGGTTGGCGAATAGGTCCAGGCCGCCTTGATCATTGCGCCGCGCACGCAGGAACTCGCGTCGCTTGTCGCCGCGCGGCAAGCTGAAGTGCGCGGGCATCGATACACAGGCGGGGGCCAGCCTGGTTGCACCCTGCAACTTGAGAATGAAGGGGCGCACCAGCAACAGGAACGTGATGAAGCTGGAGACCGGATTGCCCGGAAGTCCGATGAAGTGGGCGGGTCCGACCGTGCCGTAAGCGAACGGCTTGCCGGGCTTGATCGCGATCTGCCAGAGATCAAGCGAGCCAAGGGATTGCACTGCCGGCTTGACGTGATCCTCTTCGCCCACCGACACGCCGCCGCTGGTGAGGATGAGGTCGTGCTCGAGCGAAGCGCTGCGCAGTGCCTCGACGGTTGCATCGCGCCGGTCCGGCACGATCCCCAGGTCCGTGACCTCGCAGCCCAGCCGGTGCAGCAACCCGCGCAGGAAGAAGCGGTTGGAGTTGTAGATCGTTCCGGGTTTCATCTGCGCCGGCGGCACTTCGCCCGGCATCACGAGTTCGTCGCCGGTGGAAAACAGCGCGACCTTGGGGCGCCGCGCCACGACCAGCCTGTCCATGCCGATGCCCGCGGCCAAACCCTGGGCCGCCGGAGACATGCGATCGCCCCTGGCCAACACGACGGCACCGCGCATGACGTCTTCGCCGCTGCGTCGAATCCACTGGCCCGGCTTGGGCAGGCGCAGAATCCGGACGACCTGCGTGTCCGCCGCTTCGGTGTCTTCCTGCATCACGACCGCATCCGCCCCGGCGGGAATGAGCGCACCCGTGAAGATGCGTGCAACGCTGCCGGGCGCCAGCGGCGCCGGAGCGATGCCCGCGGGAATTCGCTGGCTCACCGGCAGCGCCACGCCCTCGGCCGCAATCTCGCTGCTGCGCACGGCATAGCCATCCATCGAACTGTTGTCCTGCGGCGGCACCTGCAGGGCCGACACCAGGTCTTGCGCCAGCACGCGACCGTCGGCCTCGAAGGTGGACACGGTCTCGGTCGCCGCCAGCGGCTGCGCATGGGCCAGCAACTCGGCCAGCGCGTCGTCCAACGGCCGCAACGCGGGGCGGCCGGCGGCGGCGGTGGAAGGCGCGTTCATGCAAAGATCTCCGGGTCGTAAATGAAGCGGTCCTGATTGTCGGTGAGCCACTGCGCCACCGCGTCGGGGTCGTTCAAATCCAGCACCGGCCTCAGGGTAGGCTCGGGCAATCGAGCCGGCGAATCGGTAGCAATCGCGACGATGAAATCGTCATTCATGTACAGCGCCGGCTTGCCGGTGGCGGCGCGCCAGACCTCGATCTTGAGCAGGTTGCTGTCCTTGAAACCTTCCACGAGCACCCAGTCGACACCCTCGTAGAGTTCGGCGATCAGGTGGTGTACCGTGAGCTGCGCCGGCTGCTCGAATTCACGCATCAGCGCCAGCCGCTGGCTGGAGGCCGCGACGACTTCGAAAGCGCCGGCTTCGCGATGCCGGTAAGTGTCCTTGCCGGGGTGGTCGATGTCGAACTTGTGGTGAGCGTGCTTGACGACCGAGACCCGCAGCCCGCGCAGCTTGAGCGCCGCGATCAGGTTCTCGACCAGGGTCGTCTTGCCCGAACCGGAGAAACCGGCGAAACCGACGACGCGCATATCAGCCGGAGTGCCGCGCGATGAACCCCTTGACCGCCTGCGCATCGGCCGGCATCACAGTGACGCGCCTGGGCAGCTGCTCGATGCCCTCGAAGCGAGCCGGACGGTCGGGCTCGTGGCCCAGGGCTTCGACGATGGTCTCGGCAAACTTGATCGGCAACGCGGTTTCCAGCACGATCATCGGCACGCCGGGCCGCAAATGCGCCCGCCCGACCTTCAGGCCATCGGCCGTATGCGTGTCGATGGTGACCTTAAAGCGCTCGTAGGTGTCGCGGATTGTCGCCACCCGGTCGGCATGGGTGCTCTTGCCGCTGATAAAGCCGTAGCGCTGCGACGCCTGCGCGAAAGCCGGGTCCGCGCTCAGGTCGAACTGGCCCTGCGTGGCCAGCAGGTCGCCGAACAGGTGCCTGACCTTGGCCGCGTCGCGCCCCAGCAGGTCGAACACGAAGCGCTCGAAGTTGCTTGCCTTGCTGATGTCCATCGAGGGGCTGGAAGTCTCGTGCGTGTCGGCGCTGGATCGCACGCGGTACACGCCGGTGCGGAAGAACTCGTCGAGCACATCGTTCTCGTTCGTCGCCAGTACCAGCCGCTCGATCGGCAGCCCCATCATGCGCGCCACATGGCCGGCGCAGATATTGCCGAAATTGCCCGAAGGGACGGCGAAGCTGACCTTCTTCACTCCCTCCCCTCCCGGGGGAGGGTTGGGGTGGGGGCCCGTCGCCTGGAAATAACCGGCGAAGTAATACACCACCTGCGCCACCACTCTGGCCCAGTTGATCGAATTGACCGTACCGATCTTGTAGCGCCGCTTGAACTCGAGGTCGTTGGAAACGGCCTTGACGATGTCCTGGCAGTCGTCGAACACGCCCTCGATGGCAATGTTGTGGATGTTGGCGTCTTGCAGGCTGAACATCTGCGCCTGCTGGAAGGGGCTCATGCGGCCGTCGGGCGAGGTCATGAAGACCCGAACGCCCCTCTTGCCGCGCATCGCGTATTCGGCCGAGCTGCCGGTATCGCCCGAGGTAGCGCCCAGGATGTTGAGCTCCTCGCCGCGGCGCGCCAGCTCGTACTCGAACAGGTTGCCCAGCATCTGCATCGCCATGTCCTTGAACGCCAGTGTGGGGCCGTTGGACAGGGATTCGAGGTAGAGGCCGTTCTCGAGCTTCTTCAGCGGCACGATCTCCGCCGTGCCGAACACCTCGGGCGTATACGTTCTGCGGCAGAGCGTGCGCAAGTGGTCGGGCGGAATGTCATCGATGTAGAGCGACAGGATCTCGAACGCGAGGTCTGCATACGGCAGGCCGCGCCATCTCGCGAGCGTCGCAGCATCGACCTGCGGGTAGCGCTCGGGCAGGTACAGCCCGCCGTCGGGCGCCAGGCCTTCCAGGAGAATCTCGCAGAAATGTTTGCGGCCGGGATCCCCGCGGGTGGAAAGGTACAGCATCAGGCGAGCTCTTCCTTGCGGATCCGCGTGATCGGTGCCAGCACGGTGGGCAGGCCCTGCATCTGGGCGAGCACTTCGTTCATCGTGCCTTCGCGCACGCTGTGGGTCAGGATGATCAGGTCGGTCTGCTTTTCGCCCTCGCCGGCTTCGCGCTGCAGCATCGCATCGATGCTGATGCCGGCCGACGCCAGCTGGCCCGTCACCTTGGCCAGCACCCCGGCCTGGTCGGCGACGCGCAAGCGCAGGTAATAGCTGGTCACCACCTCGCTCATCGGCAGCACCGGCACGTCGCTCATGGAATCGGGCTGGAAGGCCAGGTGCGGCACGCGGTGCGCGGTGTCGGCCGTGTGCAGCCGGGTGATGTCCACCAGATCGGCGATCACGGCACTGGCCGTCGGCTCGCTGCCCGCTCCCTTGCCGTAGTACATCGTGGTGCCCACGGCGTCGGCCTGGACGAGGACGGCATTCATCGCGCCCTCGACATTGGCGATCAGCCGTTTGGATGGCACCAGCGCGGGATGCACACGCAGCTCGATGCCCTTCAAGGCACCCGTGGCCTTGTCGAAGCTGCGCTTGGTGATGCCCAGCAGCTTGATCCGGTAACCCAGCTGCTCGGCATACCGGATGTCCTGTGCGCCCAGCTTGGTGATGCCCTCGACATAGGCTTTGTCGAACTGCACCGGAATGCCGAAGGCGATGGCCGACATGATGGTCGCCTTGTGCGCCGCGTCCACGCCTTCGATGTCGAATGTGGGGTCGGCCTCGGCATAGCCCAGCCGCTGCGCGTCCTTCAGGGCGACATCGAAGTCCAGGCCCTTGTCGCGCATTTCGGAGAGGATGAAATTGGTGGTGCCGTTGATGATCCCGGCAATCCATTCAATGCTGTTGGCCGTGAGGCCTTCGCGCAAAGCCTTGATGATCGGGATGCCGCCGGCTACGGCGGCCTCGAACGCGACCATGACGCCGCGGCGATGGGCGGCAGCGAAGATCTCGGTGCCATGCACGGCCAGCAAAGCTTTGTTGGCAGTGACCACGTGTTTGCCGGCCTCGATCGCTTCCATCATGAGCTCGCGCGCAACACCGTAGCCGCCGATCAACTCGACCACGATGTCGATCTCGGGATTGGCGATCACCGCGCGCGCATCGTTCACGACCTTGACCCCGTCGCCGACGACCGACTGGGCGCGGGCGGTGTCCAGGTCCGCCACCATGGTGATCTCGATGCCGCGGCCGGCGCGGCGAACGATTTCCTCCTGGTTGCGCTTCAGCACGTTGAAGACGCCGCTGCCGACCGTGCCGATTCCCAGCACGCCTACTTGGATGGCTTTCATGTGGTGGTACGTTTCCTGTAGGTTTCGAGGAACTTGGCGATGCGGCCGATCGCCTCGCGCAGGTCGTCTTCGTGGGGCAGGAAGACGATGCGGAAATGGTCGGGAGACGGCCAGTTGAAGCCGGTGCCCTGCACCAGCATGACACGCGTTTCCTGCAGCAGTTCCAGGAAGAACTGGCGGTCGTCGGCGATCGGATAGACCTTGGGGTCCAGCTTGACGAACATGTAGAGCGCCGCCGTCGGCTTCACGCATGTGACGCCTGGTATCGCCGTGATGAGCTCATACGCGAGGTCGCGCTGGCGGCGCAGGCGCCCGCCTTCACCGACCAGTTCGTTGATGCTCTGGTAGCCGCCCAGCGCCGTCTGGATCGCGTATTGCCCTGGCACGTTGGCGCACAGGCGCATGTTCGAGAGCATGTTCAGGCCCTCGATATAGTCGGCCGCCAGCTTCTTGTCGCCCGAAACGACCATCCAGCCGGCGCGATAACCGCAGGAGCGGTAGCTCTTGGACAGCGAGTTGAAGGTGAGTGTGAGCACGTCCTCGGACAGGCTGGCGATGGCGGTGTGTTTCGCCCCTTCGTACAGGACCTTGTCGTAAACCTCATCGGCAAAGATCACCAGGTTGTGCTCGCGCGCGATCTGCACGATGGACTTGAGCAAGTCGTCGGAATAAAGCGCGCCGGTCGGGTTGTTGGGGTTGATCACGACGATCCCCTTGGTGTGCGCCGTGATCTTGCGCTTGATGTCCTGCAAGTCGGGCATCCAGCCGTTGGCTTCATCGCAGAGATAGTGCACCGGTGCACCGCCTGACAAGCTGGTAGCCGCCGTCCAGAGCGGGTAATCGGGCGCGGGTAGCAGCAGTTCGTCGCCATCGTCCAGCAGCGCGTTGGTGGCCATGGCGATCAGTTCGCTCGCCCCATTGCCCAGGTAGACATCATCGAGGGTCACGCCCTTGATGCCCTGCTTCTGGGTTTCATGCATGACGGCCTTGCGGGCGGCGAAGATGCCCTTGCTGTCCGAATACCCGGATGAGTTCGGCAGGTTGCGGATCATGTCCTGCTGGATTTCCTCGGGCGCATCGAAGCCGAACACGGCGAGGTTGCCGATGTTCAACCGGATGATCTTGTGCCCTTCTTCCTCCATCTGACGGGCGGCGTCCATGATCGGACCGCGGATGTCGTAGAGGACGTTGGCGAGCTTGGCTGATTTCTGGACCGTTTTCAAAACCCCTCCGGACCGTTTTGCGAGTGAGGAAACCTATAATTTGACCACAGTTCTGCTTGCGATCAGGCAGCGCGACAGTGAAGGCCACATGAAGCTGCAACCCGACAAATTCGACGTGCAATCGATCAGCGGCTATGGGCCCGGCTGGGTCGGTGTGGACGGCGTCAAGATCACGCGCAGCGTCATCATCAGCTCGGGCGGCCAGCGCATCGACTGGCCGTTGGACCGGTTCGAAGATCTGGGCGCGGAACATTTCGCGCAACTGGCGCTGGTGGAAGCCGAGATCGTCATCTTCGGGAGCGGCTCGCGCCTGCGCTTTCCCAGCCCGGCGTGGTTGCGGCCCCTGATGGCGCGGCGCATCGGCGTCGAAACCATGGACACGGCGGCGGCCTGCCGCACTTACAACATCCTGGCGCAGGAGGGACGCAGCGTGGCAGTAGCCCTGCTGCTTGAAAAGCCGGTGTGACCGTCCTGGGGCGGCTGGGCCCCGTTTCGGGGTAAAATCACGGGTTGCAAAGGGACGGCGAGTCCCCAAGTAGCAACGAGCAATCCTGTCACACGAGAAACAAAGCCCATGGCAATCGTTGTCAACAAACCCATCCCCGAATTTGAAGCGAACGCCACGGGCGGCATCAAAGTCACCAATACGTCACACAATGGGCAGATCCTGGTCCTGTACTTCTACCCGAAGGACAACACGCCCGGTTGCACCACGGAAGCGATGCAGTTCCGCGACAAATACAAGGACTTCGTCAAGGCCGGTGCCGCCGTGTTCGGCGTATCTCGCGACAACATGAAGTCGCACGACGACTTCAGGGCCAAGCTCGAGCTGCCGTTCGAACTGATCGCCGACACCGAAGAGAAGATGTGCCACATGTTCGGCGTCGTGAAGAACAAGATCATGTATGGCAAGAAGGTCAAGGGCATCGAGCGCAGCACTTTCCTCATCGGTGCCGATGGAGTGCTGAAGCAGGAGTGGCGCGGTCTGAAGGTGCCCGGCCACGTGGATGAAGTGCTCAAGGCGGTGAAGCTGCTCAAGAAAGCAGCTTGACGTTTTGTAGCAACATGCGCGGACCCGCGGTTGATGCGCCACGGGACTTGTGCATAATGAATTAAATGCAGTTGATATCGGCGCGAAGCGTCATCACCGCTGACCCAGACAAAGCCGCCCGGCCCGCCCGGCGGCTTTTTCACTTGTCGACCCCCACTTCAGGGAACCTGCCGCCCTATGCCTTTGCCCCCCGCCCCCACCAAGCGCGCCGCCCTGCTCCCGCCGGAAGCCTTCGATGCTCCGGCCCGATCCTCGCACAAGGCGGCGCGAAAAACGGAGGCAAGTCACACCGACAGCCCGCTGGCTGAAAAGCCGCTCGTCCTTGATTTCGACCCCCGCCTGGGCGGCGGTGAGCTTCACCCGGAAGCGTTCAAGGACCCCACCGACGGTTACCTGGACCATCAGGAACCCGCGGCCCACAGGAGGCGCTTGGCCCCCGAGCCAGCGCCGCGGCCGGCCCGCAAGGTGAAGGCTGCGGGTCCGAGCAAGCTGTTCGTGCTCGATACCAACGTGCTCATGCACGACCCGATGAGCTTGTTCCGCTTCGAGGAACACGACATCTTCCTGCCCATGATCGTGCTGGAAGAGCTGGACAGCCACAAGAAAGGCATGACGGAAGTCGCCCGCAACGCGCGCCAGGCCAGCCGTTCGCTCGATGCGCTGGCCGGCATGCAAGGCGGGGACATCGCGAGCGGCCTCAAGCTGGACACTACGGGGCATCGTGAAGCCGGCGGCAGCCTGTTTTTCCAGACCAGGCAACTCGACAGCACATTGCCGATCGGCCTGCCCCAGGGCAAGGCGGACAACCAGATCCTGGGCGTGGTGCAGGCCCTGCGCGAGCAGCATGCACCCCGCGACGTCGTCCTGGTGTCCAAGGACATCAACATGCGCGTCAAGGCACGCGCGCTGGGCCTGGCCACCGACGATTACCAGAACGACAAGACGATCGACGACCTGGAGCTGTTGTACTCGGGCGCGCTGGCATTGCCGCCGGACTTCTGGGCCAAGCACGGCAAGACGATCGAGAGCTGGCAGAGCGGCCTGCACACGTATTACCGCATCACCGGCCCGGTCGTCCCGAGCCTGCTGATCAACCAGTTCGTCTATTTCGAGTCGCCCGGCGAACCGAGCCTGTATGCCCGCGTCACTGAAATCCGGGCCAGAACCGCCGTGCTCAAGACGTTGAAGGACTATGGGCACCTGAAGCATTCGGTGTGGGGCGTCACGACGCGCAACCGCGAACAGAACTTCGCGATGAACCTGCTGATGGACCCGGAAGTCGACTTCGTCACGCTGACCGGTACGGCCGGGACGGGCAAAACGCTGATGGCGCTGGCCTCAGGCTTGACCCAGGTGCTGGACGATCGACGCTACACCGAGATCATCATGACCCGCGCCACGGTCAGCATGGGCGAGGACATCGGTTTCCTGCCAGGCACCGAGGAAGAAAAGATGGGTCCCTGGATGGGCGCTCTGGACGACAACCTGGAAGTGCTGGCCAAGACTGAAACCAGCGCCGGCGAGTGGGGCCGCGCGGCCACCAACGAGCTGATCCGCAGCCGGATCAAGATCAAGAGCATGAACTTCATGCGTGGGCGCACGTTCCTCAACAAGTACGTCATCATCGACGAGGCGCAGAACCTGACGCCCAAGCAGATGAAGACATTGATCACGCGGGCCGGCCCGGGCACCAAGATTGTCTGCATGGGCAACCTTGCGCAGATCGACACGCCCTACCTCACTGAAGGCTCATCCGGTCTGACCTTCGCGGTGGATAAATTCAAGGGTTGGCCCCACAGCGGCCACATCATGCTGGCGCGCGGCGAACGGTCGCGGCTGGCGGACTTCGCGAGCGAAGTGTTGTAACGGGCGATAACGAGCCCGCTGCGCGGGGACTCGTCCTTTGGCCTAAAAATCTCCGCTGCCGGAGGCCAGCGACTCGAACTTCGTCAGCGGCTTGATGAAGGCCAGCTTGACGATGCCGGT
>DATNBX010000092.1:0-5533 GCA_035571795.1 Ramlibacter sp. | reverse complement strand
CGCGAAGCGTGGAACGAGCGCGCGCGCAACGAGCGGCTCGATCATCGCGGGAACATCGCGCCCGGAAACGCGAACGACCCCGACTGCGCCGCGTCCGGACGGCGTCGCGATCGCCGCGATCGTATCGACGGCTGGCGCCCCTACCGCCGCTTCGCCGCCGCGAGGGCCGCTTCCTTCTCCAGCACCCTGTTCATGTGCCATTGCTGGAAGATCTGCAGCGAGTTGTTGATGAGCCAGTACAGAACGAGGCCCGATGGAAAGAAGATGAACATCACCGAGAATGCGATCGGCATGATCTGCATGACTTTCGCCTGCACCGGATCGGAGATCGGCGTCGGGGACAATCGCACTTGCAGGTAGGCGGTGATCGCATAGACGATCGGCAGGACGAAGAACGGATCCGGCGCCGAGAGGTCCTTGATCCAGCCGATCCACGGCGCGTTGCGCAGCTCCACCGCGGAGAGGAGCACCCAGTACAGCGCGATGAACACGGGGATCTGGATAAGGATCGGGAAGCACCCGCCCATCGGGTTGACTTTCTCCTCCTTGTAGATGCGCATCATCTCCTGCTGCATCTTCTGCGGGTCGTCCTTGAACCGCTCGCGCATCGCCATGACCTTGGGGTTGATGGCCTTCATCTTGGCCATGCTCTCGTAGCCCTTGGCCTGCAGCCAGTAGAAGGCGATCTTGATGACCAGCACCAGCGCCATGATCGACCAGCCCCAGTTGTGCAGGAACGTGTAGATCTGCGTGAGCAGCCAGTACAGCGGCTTGGCCAGGATCGTGAGCCAGCCGTAATCCTTGACCAGTTCCAGGCCCGGAGCGATCTTCTCCAGGAGCGTTTCGACCTGCGGGCCGGCGAAGAACTTCGCGTCGACCGCCCTGGCCGTGCCGGGCGCCACGGCATCCAGCGGCGCGATCATGCCGACGGCGTAAAGGACCGGCGAGCCCTCGATCTTGCGCACGAACAGCTCGCGCTTGACGCCGTCCGGCAGGATCCAGGCGCTGGCGAAATAGTGCTGCACCATCGCCACATAGCCGTTGGCCGACTCCTTGTCGATCTCGGCCTTGCCCTTGTCGATGTCGCTGAATTCGACCTTGTGGAATTTCTTGGCCTCGGTGTAGACCGCCGGGCCGGTGAAGGTGGAATAGAAAGACGATTCGCCCGAGAGCTTGCTGGCGTCGCGCACGAGCTGCAGGTACAGCTGCGGCGCCACCGGCGCGGTGCCGGTATTGATGATCTCGTGGCGCACCAGCGCGTCATAGGCGCCGCGCTTGAAGGTGTAGCTCTTGACCAGCTTGACGCCGCCCTTCTCGGGCGACTCGAACCTCACGACCAGTTCATTCGAGCCGGGCCTCAGTTCGCGCTCGCCGCTGGGCGTCATCACCGTTTTGTGGGTGGGGAAGTCGCCGCCGATCAGGCCGGTTTCGGCCACGTACTTGCGCCCGGGGCCGTCCTCCAGCAGCACGAAAGTGCCGGTCTTGTTGTCGCCGGCCTGCTGCAGGAACTCGGTGCGCACCAGCGAGCCGCCCTCGGTGTCGAACGTCAGGCGCAGCAGGTCCGTCGTCACGGTGAACCGCTGGCTGCCGGCCGGCGCCGGGCCGGCAGTGGTCGGAACGGCGCCAGCCACTGCCGACGGTGCCGTGGCTGCTGCGGACTGGGCGGCGGGCACCGCGCTGGCCGGCACGGTGGAAGCCGTGGCCGGGCCCTTGGCGGTGGCGGCCGGTGGCGCGGACGAACTGGGAAAGAACGTCGGCTTGCCGCCGTTATAGATCTGCCACTGGTCCCACAGCATCACCAGCGAAAAACCAAAGATCACCCACAAGATGGTGCGGCGGATGTCGTTCATGAAGACTTCTTTTGAGAATGGGGTGGGAGCAGGCGGGTGAGGAACTTCGGCGTGCCGATCTGTCCGGGCACCGGATCATGCCCTCCTTCGCACCAGGGGTGGCAGCGCGCCAGGCGCGCCAGCGTCAGGTAAGTGCCGCCTGCGGCCCCGTGCTGCTCGAGCGCTTGCAGCGAATAAGCGGAACAGGTCGGCGTGAAGCGGCAGCTCGAGCCCAGCCACGGGCTGAGCAGCAGTCTATAGCCCTTCACCAGGGCAACGAGGACGGCCCGGATCATGGCTCGGCCCGCGCAAAGAGTTCCTGCAACTCGCCGCGCACCGCTCGCTTCAGGACCTGGGAGGAGGCGCTGATGAATTGCGCGCGGTCGAAGCCGGCGCGCAGCCGCACCACATGGGCGGCTGCGGGCAGCGGCGGCAGGGCGGCCTGGCTCACGGTATAGATCTGGCGTTTGATGGCGTTGCGCGTCACAGCCCGCTTGGCCCAGCGCTTGGGCACCAGGGCGCCGACCCAGACATCGCGGACACCAAAAAGAGCCTTGGGTTCTAAGGACCCCGGCCCCATGGGCGGTATTGGGAGGCGACCTGATGTCGCGGATTGCGCGGCCCGCGGCGAAGGCGTTTCCGCATCGAGCGGAATGCGGTGCAACGCGAAGTGCGGGGTGCGCGAAACAGTGATGCCCGCCATGACGGCCTCGAACTGTGCCCGTGTTTTCAGCCGCTGCACTTCAGGTGCGCCGCATGGGCCGGCCAGCAACGAGCCGGCTTTAGACAGACAGGCGCTTCCGCCCTTTGGCGCGGCGTGCATTGATGACGGCGCGGCCGCCCCGGGTCTTCATGCGGACCAGGAAGCCGTGGGTGCGTGCGCGGCGCACTTTGGAAGGTTGGAAGGTGCGTTTCATGTTGGTATCTCAGGGAAACCCACAATTATCGTCGAATTTCGGCGTTGCCGGCTCGATCGGCAATCTCGGAGCGCCAAGATGCGCTGCCAGGGAAGCCGCCATGACGGCCGTCAATAAGTTGCGAAATCGCCAAATCGCCGTGTGGATAAGGCCTTGATAAACTAGAATGGCCGGCTCCCAGAATGAAAACTATCCACAGAGGCGACAGCCAATAATGAGCGAGGGGCAACGCAACAGCCTGGCAGCCAATGCCAGCCTCGGAGCAGGCGACAGCCTGTGGCAGGCCTGCATCGACCAGCTGGCGCAGGAACTGCCGGAGCAGCAGTTCAACACCTGGATCAAACCGCTGGCTGCCCAGGTTTCCGACGACTATTCCAAGGTCACCATCTTCGTGGCCAACCGGTTCAAGCTCGACTGGATACGGGCCCAGTACAGCGGCCGGATCGCCGGCATGCTGGAGAAGCTCTACGGGCAGCCGGTGCATCTTGAGTTGGCGCTTACTCCTAGGGAGCAATCCGCCAGGACTTATTCAAGCGCCCCGGTGTCCGAGATGGTTGCGGTGGCGGAGCCGCCCGAGATCAGCGACGACAATGCCGCCGCCACCTTCAAGAACCGCCTGAACACGGCGCTGACTTTCGACACCCTGGTGGAGGGCACGGCCAACCGGATGGCCCGCGCCGCGGCCATGCATGTCTCGACCACGCCCGGCCAGCTTTACAACCCGCTTTTCATCTACGGCGGGGTCGGGCTCGGTAAGACCCACCTGGTTCACGCGGTGGGCAACCGGCTGCTGGCCGACAAGCCCGGCAGCAAAGTTCTCTACATCCACGCCGAGCAGTTCGTATCCGATGTGGTTAAAGCCTACCAGCGCAAGACCTTCGACGAATTCAAGGAGCGTTACCACTCGCTCGACCTGCTGCTGATCGACGACGTCCAGTTCTTCGCCAACAAGGACCGCACCCAGGAGGAGTTCTTCAACGCCTTCGAGGCGCTGCTGGCCAAGAAGTCGCACATCGTGATGACCAGCGACACCTATCCCAAGGGCCTCGCCGACATCCACGAGCGGCTGATTTCGCGCTTCGATTCGGGCCTGACGGTGGCCATCGAGCCGCCCGAGCTGGAAATGCGCGTGGCCATCCTGATCAACAAGGCGCGGGCCGAAAGCGCCGAGATGCCCGAGGAAGTCGCCTTCTTCGTGGCCAAGAACGTGCGCTCCAACGTGCGCGAACTCGAAGGTGCGCTGCGCAAGATCCTGGCCTATTCGCGCTTCAACCAGAAGGAAATCTCGATCATGCTGGCGCGTGAGGCCTTGCGCGACCTGCTATCGATCCAGAACCGCCAGATCAGCGTGGAAAACATCCAGAAGACGGTGGCCGACTACTACAAGATCAAGGTCGCCGACATGTACTCCAAGAAGCGCCCGGCCTCGATCGCGCGGCCGCGCCAGATCGCGATGTACCTGGCCAAGGAACTGACCCAGAAAAGCCTGCCCGAGATCGGCGAGCTGTTCGGCGGCCGCGACCACACCACCGTGCTGCACGCCGTGCGCAAGATCGGCGGTGAGCGCCAGCAGATGACCGAATTGAACCAGCAGCTGCACGTGCTGGAACAGACGCTGAAGGGATGAATGTGGCCCTGGCTAACAACCCTGTGGAGCGTTCCGGCACAACTGAACAGTTATCCACCGCATCGGCGAAAATGCAAAGTTGTTCATGCCCGCGCGACAGCACCGAAGCGCGCTCACGCACAGTCTTCCTGTTTGGGCAAGTGCTTGATAAAAAAGGGGAAAATGGCGGTTGTCCACAGAGGGGCGGCGCCCTTATCTAGCTATTACTAGTTTGAATTAAAGAAATCTAAGACAGAAAAGAGGTTGACATGATCGTCCTGAAGGCAACACAAGACAAAGTGCTGTCGGTACTGCAATCGGTTGCGGGCATCGTGGAACGCAGGCACACCCTGCCGATCCTGGCCAACGTGCTGATTCGCAAGACCGGCGCTTCGGTGCAGTTGACCACGAGCGATCTCGAAATCCAGATCCGCACGACGGCCGACCTCGGCGGCGACACGGGCAACTTCACCACCACGGTGGGAGCGCGCAAGCTGATCGACATACTGCGCACGATGCCCGCGGACCAGACGGTGAGCCTGGAATCCAACGCCAGCAAGTTGATCCTCAAGGGCGGCAAGAGCCGCTTCACGCTGCAGACGTTGCCGGCCGAGGACTTTCCGCTGGTGCAGGAAGCCGCCAGCTTCGGGCCGATCTTCAGCGTGCCGCAAAAGACCCTGAAGGACCTGCTGAACCAGGTGTCGTTCGCGATGGCGGTGCACGACATCCGCTACTACCTCAACGGCATCCTGTTCGTGGCCGAAGGCAAGCAGTTGAGCCTGGTCGCCACTGACGGCCACCGGCTGGCTTTTGCCAATGCGACACTGGACGTGGAAGTGCCCCGCCAAGAAGTGATCCTGCCGCGCAAGACGGTGCTGGAGATGCAGCGGCTGCTGTCCGATGCCGAAGGCGCGATCGAAATGCAGTTCGCGAGCAACCAGGCCAAGTTCAGCTTCGGCGGGATGGAGTTCGTCACGAAACTGGTCGAGGGCAAGTTCCCCGACTACAACCGCGTGATCCCGAAGAACCACAAGAACCATGTCACGCTGGGCCGCGCGCCGCTGCTGGCCAGCCTGCAGCGCACCGCGATCCTGACCAGCGAGAAGTTCAAGGGCGTGCGCCTGAACATCGAGCCGGGCACCTTGCGCGTGGCGTCCAACAACGCCGAGCAGGAAGAAGCG